>CABUVC010000159.1 GCA_902494855.1 uncultured Collinsella sp. | reverse complement strand
CGCCGCCGGCAAGAACACGCCCCAGGTCCTACGCGAGCTGCGCGAGCACTATCCCAACCTGCCGCTCATCGCGCCGGGCGGCAAGACGCCAGAGAGCATCCGTGAAACCATCGCCGCCGGCGCCAACGCCATCATCTGGACACCGCCTTCGGCCCAACAGCTACAGACCGACATGATGCAGCGTTATCGCAAGATGAAGGAAGACGCCACACCTGTCATCTCGCACGACGATGTGCCCATTATCGACCAGGTCTCCGCCGCCGAGGTCAGCCAGGTCGAGAACATGAATCCCGACGTGCCGATTCCCGACGAAATCATCGAGCGCGTCGCTTCGATCCACGAGCGCGTCGAGGAGCATCGCGCCAACCGCGGCCTCAAGCCGTCACTGCACGGCTTCTTCTTCCGCGGAAAAAAACGCTAACCCCAACAGCAAGGCCCGCCCCACAAACGTGAGGCGGGCCGTTTTCGTTTGAGCAATCATGCAGCGATGTGATGGGGCAAACTAATCCACGCGCTTGTCGCCCATAAAGAAGAGCGCCACCGTACCAGGTCCGGTATGCGAGCCAATCAGAGTACCGATGTTATTGATCTCAATCTTGCCTTTAAGCTGCGGAATCTGTTCCTCCATCAGCGCCGCAACTGCCTCGGCATCCTCGCGGCACGCCGAGTGCGACATGACGCACTTACCCGAATAATCCGCACCGTCCTGCACGTGTGCCATCATGGTCTTAGCCATCTCGGAAATCGCGCGCTTCTTAGTGCGAATCTTCTCACGTGGCGACAGCCCACCTTCGCAATCGACCGTCATAAGCGGGCAAATCTTAAGCGCCGTGCCGATGATCGCGCTCGCGGCCGAAATGCGACCGCCGCGCAGGTAGCTCGACAGATCGGTCGAAAAGAACCAGTGGTGCAGGTTGAGTTTATGCTTCTCAATCCAGGCGGCCGTCTCGTCGAGTGACGCCCCGCTATCGCGCACGTCGGCGGCATATTCCAGCAACAGGCCAAAGCCCGAAGACGCCGCCAGCGAATCGATGACGCGCACCTTGCCGCCCTGGGGATAGCGATCCGCGAGCATCTGCGCCGCAACGCAGGCCGATCCATACGTGCCCGAAATACCCGATGACAACGTCAGGTGCAGCACGTCTTTACCCTCGGCAACAAACGGCTCCCAAAACTCCTCGTACTCACCCACGCTCACCTGAGACGTCTTGGGCATGGCGCCCGCGGCAATCTGGGCAAAAAACTTGTCCGGCGTAATCGACTGATACAGATCGTCCGTATAGACAACATCGTCGATCTCGTAATGAAAACACACGACAGGGATATTGCGCGACGCAAAGAACTCACGGGTTCGATCGGCGGCGGATTCACAGGTCAGGACAAAATCACTCATATGAGGCTCCTTACGTATAGTTATAAAAATTATCGCACAGCAAGCATAAATACGGTACAAATGTCCACTATTTACCAAATAGAGCCAAAGGTGGTGAACATCTTTACCGTCATCATCTCTATCGATCCCGGAGGCATACGTCTGTAAAAACGACCCCACGTCTCCACTCAACCGCCATATCTACCTCCACTAAATCGATTTACCAAACCGTTCGGCTAACAATTCGGCCGCCCATCCCCAATCGAAACAAAAGCGGCGCATACTGATAAACGTTTGACGCTGTTTATCAGTTTTACCAGCCCTATCGGAAGGTGTTTCATGGTCGCATTCGATCGCAATCCGCAAGACTTCAAGTATCTGCGCCTGCTGTCGAGACAGTTTCCCACCGAGCAATCCGCGTTTACCGAGATCATCAACCTCTCGGCCATCCTCAACCTGCCCAAAGGCACCGAGCATTTTATGAGCGACGTGCATGGCGAGTACGAAGCCTTTATGCACATCCTCAACAACTGCTCGGGCGTCGTGCGCGAACATGTCGACGAGATTTTTGGCGACACGCTTTCCTTTGACGAAAAGGGCGAGCTGTGCACGCTCATCTACTACCCGCGCGAGAAGATCGACCTGGTCCGCAGCCGGCGCGAAGACTCGCCCACCTGGTACAGGACGATGCTTGACCAGCTCATCATGGTCGCTCGCTCGCTTTCAAGCCGCTACACGCGCTCCAAGGTGCGCAAGGCCATCCCGCGCGACTACGCCTATATCATCGACGAGTTGTTGCACACGCACCCGGACGAGAACAACTATCGCGTGCGCTATCACGAGCGCATCGTGGAGTCCATCCTGGAGACCGCCAGCGCCGACGACTTTATCGAGTCGCTCGCCTCGCTCATCAAGCGCCTGGCCGTCGACCACCTGCACCTGGTGGGCGACATCTTCGACCGCGGCGGCGGCGCGGCCAAAATTATGGACCGTCTGCTCACCTACCATTCACTCGACATCCAGTGGGGCAACCACGACCTGCTGTGGATGGGCGCTGCGGCCGGTGAGCCCGCTTGCATCGCCACGGTGCTGCGCAACAACCTACGCTACGACAACTACGAGATCCTGGAGAACGACTACGGCATCTCGCTGCGTGAGCTTGTCGCCTTTGCCGATGCCACCTACACCGCCGGTGAGTCCATCACCCCGCTGATCAAGGCCATCAACGTGCTGCTCTTTAAGCTCGAGGGCCAGATTATCCAGCTCCACCCCGAGTTCGACATGACCGACCGCCTGCTACTCGACAAGATCGACCACGACGCCGGCACGGTCACGCTCGCCGACGGCAGCGTGTGGCCGCTCACGACCAACGACTTCCCCACCGTCGACCCGACGGACCCCTATACGCTCACGCCCGAGGAGCAGCACATCATCGACAAGCTCGTGTCCGAGTTTATCACCGCCGATCACCTGCATCGCCATATCGATTTCCTCTATTCCCACGGCTCGATGTACAAGGTCGCCAACGGCAACCTGCTCTTCCACGGCTGCGTTCCGCTCAACGAAGACGGCACCTTTAGCAGCATGAAATGCCTGGGCACCTGGCACGCTGGCCGCGATTATCTCGATTTTTGCGACCACATCGCCCGCCGCGCCTGGCGCGTGGGCGACCGCGACGCTCTCGACTGGATGTGGTACCTGTGGATTGGCTTTAACTCGCCCGCCAGCGGACGCCTGGTGCGTACCTTTGAGCGCGCCTATATCGCCGATAAGAGCACCTGGGTCGAGCCGATGGACCCGTACTTTACGCTTACCAAGTCGCCCTCGGTCTGCGACGACATCATGCGCGAGTTTGGCGTCGCGCCCATGGCATGTTCGCCGACCGGCCACATCATCAACGGCCACACGCCCGTTAAAACCACCAAGGGCGAGCAGCCCATCCGCGCCGAGGGCAAACTGCTGGTCATCGATGGCGGCTTCTGCCGCGCTTACCATCCCAAGACGGGCATCGCCGGCTATACGCTCATCTCGAGCTCGCGCGGCTGCCGCCTCAAGTCGCACCGGGCCTTTACGACGGTTGCCGAGGCACTCACGCGCAACGTGGACATCGAGAGCGAGACCAACCGTTTTGACCAAGCAGACCGTCGCCGCATGGTGAGCGACACCGATACTGGCGCCAAGATTCGCAGCCAGATCCAGGACCTGCGCCAGCTGCTCGATGCATATAGAAACGGTGCTATCGAGGAGCGCGCCTAGCACCACCCCCGGGGATTGGCTAAACTTGCTAAGTTTGTCATCCCCGCGGCGCTTCGGCGCCAGCTTAAGGCAGGTACCATGCAAAAGCTCCTTGCGCAGATCATGAAATTTGGCGTCGTCGGTGTCATTGCCACGGTTATCGACTTTGGCATTATGAATCTGCTCCACTACGGTCTGGGCCTCAACATCCTAATCGCCAACACCAGCGGCTTTATCATCTCACTCATCTTTAACTACCTCGCCAGCATGAAGTACGTGTTTGCGCACAAGGAGGGCATGAGCCGCCGCCGCGAGTTCATCATCTTTGTCGTGCTGTCCGTGATCGGTTTGGTGCTCAACGATGGCATCGTGCTGGCGCTCAACGCCGGCCTGGGACTCGAGGCCAATATCGCCAAGATCTG
>CABUVC010000158.1 GCA_902494855.1 uncultured Collinsella sp. | reverse complement strand
TGTGCATCAAATAACCGGGGCTCCATCTCGGCGCGCTCCGCTAGTCCAAGCGCTGGCCATCGGCGCGCACGCGCTCGCACCCGCGCCCGCTAATCTGGCGGATAACCTCGCCGGCAATCATCTGACCCATGATGGGCGGCATAAAGCTGGCAGTTCCCAGCTCGGTGCGCTCGTGGATGTTGGAAGGGTCGCGGGGCTGTGTCTTAACCGATTCCTCGCAGCTAAACAGTACATGTAGGCTCTTGATTCCGCGCCTCTTACATTCTTTGCGCATAATGCGGCTCATGGGGTCACGTATCGTATCGAAGATGTCGGCAAAGCGCAGGCACTCGGGATGGAGCTTGTTGGCCCCGCCCATAGAGCTAACCAAACGAATGTCGTGGTCTTGAGCATATTTGGCAATGGTGAGCTTGGCCGAGATGGTGTCGATGGCGTCGACGACGTAGTCGAGCTTGCCACCCGTCTGCTCAAAAACGCTCGTAAAGAACTCGTCGATATTGTCGCTCAGCAGATATTCAGTTCGCTTGATGACGGTGGTGGCGGGATTGATATCGTGGATCATGGCTTCCATAACATCGACCTTGCGCTTGCCGACGGTGCTGTGAAAGGCGATGGACTGGCGATTGATATTGCTGGGCGCGATGATGTCCTTGTCCAGAATCACAAAATGCCCGATGCCGCCGCGGGCAAGTACCTCGCAGCAGTTAGAGCCCACGCCTCCGCAGCCGAGTATCAGTACCGTGGCGTTGGCGAGCTTGTCGAGTGCCTCGCGGCCCATGATGATCTCGAGCTTGGTATCGCGCGTCTCGTTGGGAGTTGAGGCTGCGGTTTCGGTCATAAATATCCTCCGATGGGGAAGCAGGTCGTGTTTTAGCTATCGCCATTATAGGTATTATTACGATTCCATTTGAACCCTTGGGGTTTGTTGAAATGGGATCGGGATTCGCATAAGATAAAGCAGATGGCACCCGTTGCAGCGGGTTGGCCAACTCCCAAACACGTTTGTAGCGTGAGAAGTGGCCGTCTTCACATTACGCGGAGGCGGCTATTTTTTTTGAGTACAAGATTAGACAGTTAGACAAACATCTAAATATCGAGTATAGTGTGCGCGTCATGAGAGATGATGAGAGGAGGTCTTATGCCGGGAGAGGGTTTTAAGGCGCTTGCCGATCCAACGCGACGGCGCATTTTGGAGTTGCTGCGCGAGGGCAATTGCACGGCGGGGGAGCTTGCCGAGCATTTCGATATCAGTAAGCCGTCGCTAAGCCATCACTTGGCGACGCTCAAAAATGCCGGGTTGGTGACCGACGAGCGCCATGGCCAAAACATCGTATACAGCTTAAACACCACCGTCATGCAGGATTTAATTGGCTGGTTTATGGGCTTTACAAACACTGAAGGTGATAAGGATGAATAACGAAAACAAGGGCATTCACCCCACGGGGGTATCGTCGCGCGTGTGGATTGCGCTGGTCGCTCTGTGCGTCGCCAATGTCGTAGCGCACCTCATGGTGATGCCGAGCTTGCCTGCGCAGATTCCCACGCACTGGGGCGCGAACGGCGCCGTCGACGGTTGGGGTCCTAGCTGGATGGCCTCCGCGCTCGGCGCGCTGCCTCTGGCGCTTCTCGCAATGTTCTGCGTGGTGCCGCGCATCGACCCCAAAGGCGAGGCATATCGAACCTCGGGCAAGTTCTATCAGGGCTTCGTAATCGCCTTCACCTTGTTCATGTGCGCCATAAGCTGGCTGGGAGAGCTTACGGTCTGGGGCGTGGTGCCGGCGGTCGGTTCGGTTAACGTGCTGATTTCCGGTGTTGTCGGTTTGCTGTTCATCGGCGTAGGCAACTACTTGCCGCGTGTGAAGCAGAACTATACGCTCGGTATCAAGACACCTTGGGCGCTTGCCGATCCCGAGAACTGGCGCCGTACGCAGCGTTTTGGCGGCGCCTGCTTTATGGTGCTGGGTATTGGCCTGATTGTGATGGGCGTGGCAGGCAGCGTGCTTTCGAGTGAAGTCGTCGCCGCGGTGATTGCGGTTCTGGCGTTTGGTTCGGTTGGAGCCGTCTACGTCTACTCGTATCTGTTGTGGCGCAAATCGCAGCGAGCCGCTCGTTAAGGTTGCGGAAAACTAGCGTACGCAGTTCATAGTATGTTCCGGGGGACTTTTCCCAGGTAGTATTAGGGGGTGTGGGCAACCATGCCCCTTTTTCGTTACGTTTCAGAGCTGGTTTCCTCATTTCGTTTCTACTAAAGCGAATCAAGAATAGGGAAACAGCAGGTAGAAAGGATAGAACAGGCAAATGGCAGAGTTTATCTACCAGATGTATCAGGCTCGCAAGGCCCATGGCGACAAGGTAATCCTTGACGACGTGACCCTGAGCTTCTACCCCGGTGCCAAGATCGGCGTCGTGGGTCCCAACGGCATGGGCAAGTCGACCCTGCTCAAGATCATGGCCGGCATCGAGGAAGTTTCCAACGGCGATGCCAGGCTCACCCCCGGCTACACCGTGGGTATCCTGCAACAGGAGCCGCCGCTCGACGACGACAAGACCGTCATCGAGAACGTGCGCATGGCGTTTGGCGACATGATTGCCAAGGTCGATCGCTTCAACAAGATCGGCGAGGAGATGTGCGACCCGGACTGCGACATGGACGCCCTCATGGCCGAGATGGGCAAGCTCCAGGACGAGATCGACGCCGCTGATGGCTGGGATATCGATTCCAAGCTCGGCCAGGCCATGGACGCCCTGCAGCTGCCCGATTCCGACATGCCGGTCAACGTACTTTCCGGCGGCGAGCGCCGTCGTGTGGCCCTGTGCAAGCTGCTGCTCGAGGCTCCCGACCTGCTGCTGCTCGACGAGCCCACGAACCACCTGGATGCCGAGTCGATCCTGTGGCTCGAGCACTTCTTGCACAACTACCAGGGCGCGGTGCTGGCCGTCACACACGATCGCTACTTCCTGGATAACGTTGCCGAGTGGATCTGCGAGGTCGACCGCGGTCACCTCTATCCCTACAAGGGCAACTACTCCACGTATCTGGAGACCAAGGCCGCCCGTATCGAGGCACAGGGCAACCGCGACGCCAAGCTCGCCAAGCGCATGGAGGCCGAGCTCGAGTGGGTACGCAGCTCGCCCAAGGCTCGCCAGGCCAAGAACAAGGCCCGTCTGGCTCGCTACGAGGAGATGGAGGCCGAGGCCCGCGCAAGCCAGAAGCTCGACTGGACCGACATCCGCATCCCCGTGGGACCGCGTCTGGGCAACAAGGTGCTCGAGGCCCATCACCTGCACAAGGAGTTCGACGGTCGCGTGCTCATCGATGACCTATCGTTCACCCTGCCGCGCAACGGCATCGTGGGCGTCATCGGCCCCAACGGTGTCGGTAAGACCACGCTGTTCAAGACGATTGTGGGCTTGGAGCCGCTGACTTCGGGCGAGCTCGAGGTGGGCGAGACCGTCAAGATCTCCTATGTCGACCAGAACCGTTCCGGCATCGACCCCGATAAGAACCTGTGGGAGGTCGTCTCGGACGGTTTGGACCACATGATGGTCGGCGAGACCGAGGTTCCGAGCCGCGCTTATGTGGCAAGCTTTGGCTTTAAGGGCCAGGACCAGCAGAAGCGTGCCGGTGTGCTTTCTGGCGGCGAGCGTAACCGTCTGAACCTGGCGCTTACGCTCAAGCAGGGCGGCAACCTGCTGCTCCTCGACGAGCCCACGAACGACCTCGACGTCGAGACGCTGTCCTCGCTCGAGGCCGCACTGCTCGAGTTCCCGGGCTGCTCGGTGGTCATCAGCCATGACCGTATGTTCCTGGACCGCGTTGCCACGCACATCCTGGCGTGGGAGGGCACCGATGAGAACCCGGGCAACTGGTATTGGTTTGAGGGTAACTTCGAGGCCTATCAGGCCAACCGCATCGAGCGCCTGGGCGAGGACGCAGCCCAGCCGCATCGTATCCACAGGAAACTTACCAGGGACTAGTTTGATGTGGCAAAGGGGCAGCCCCTTTGCCACACGAACTTATGCTCAACCTGGGAAAATAAAAAACGC
>CABUVC010000157.1 GCA_902494855.1 uncultured Collinsella sp. | reverse complement strand
ATGCCCAAAGCCGCGAAACAGCGACCGGGACAAGGCACCCCACCAACCACGTCCTTCATCAGCCCACACAATCCGAGGACGTAGTCGTAGCAGGATCTGAGGGCTGACCTTCGCGGACACTCCGCAGGACGAAAGAACCCCCGCCGCACGTAGTGCGCAGCGGGGGTTCTTTCATGTCCGAGGACGTCCGCGAAGGTCAGCCCTCAGATCCTGCGGTGGGAGACCTAAGCCTCGTTGTACACCGTCTTGAGCTTCAGCAGGTGAGCGTAGCGATCCATAGCGGCCTGCTCGTTCTCCTTGAAGAGCTCCTCGGCGCGCTCGGGGAAGGAACGCGTCAGCGAAGCGTAACGGGCCTCGTTCATCAGGAACTCCTGATAACCGCCCGCGGGCTCCTTGGAATCGAGCGAGAACTTCTTGCCGGCAGCAGCCTCGGGGTTGAAGCGGAAGAGGTTCCAGTAACCGCACTCGACAGCCTTCTTCATCTCGGCCTGGCAGTTCTGCATGCCGCCCTTCTTGATGGAGTGCATCTCGCAGGGGCTGTAGCCGATGATGAGGGACGGGCCGTCGTAGGCCTCGGCCTCGTGGATGGCCTTGAGGGTCTGAGCCGGGTTGGCGCCCATGGCGACCTGCGCCACGTAGACGTAGCCGTAGCTCATGGCAATCTCGGCCAGAGACTTCTTCTTGGTCACCTTACCGGCAGCGGCGAACTGAGCGACCTGGCCCAAGTTCGAGGCCTTGGAGGCCTGACCGCCGGTGTTGGAGTAAACCTCGGTGTCGAAGACAAAGACGTTGACATTGTGGCCGGAAGCCAGGACGTGATCCAGGCCACCGAAGCCGATGTCGTAGGCCCAACCGTCGCCGCCGAAGATCCAGAAGGACTTCTTGGTGAGGTAAGCCTTGTCGGCGAGGATTGCCTTGGAAGCCTCGCAGCCGCACTTCTCGAGCTCGGCAACATAGGCAGCGGCAGCGGTCTTGGAGGCCTCGGCGTCGTTGACAGAGTCAATCCAAGCCTGGCCGGCAGCCTTGAGCTCGTCAGACGGACCATCGGCGGCGATGATGTCCTGGGTGGCGGCAATCAGCTTGTGCTGAACAGCCTCATAGCCGACGGCCATGCCCAGACCGTGCTCGGCATTGTCCTCGAACAGGGAGTTGTTCCACGCCGGGCCGTGACCGTCCTTGTCCTTGCAGTAAGGAGCGGTGGCAGCGGGGTTGCCCCAAATGGAGGAGCAGCCGGTGGCGTTGGAGATGAACATGCGGTCGCCGGCGACCTGGGTCACCAGACGTGCATAGGCGGTCTCGGCGCAGCCGGCGCAGGAGCCAGAGAACTCCAGGTAGGGCTGCTTAAACTGGCTGCCCTTAACGTTGGCCGCGATGAGCTCCTTCTTCTCGGAGACGTTCTCGACCATGTAGTCCCAAACGGGCTGCTGGTCCATCTCCTGCTCGGTGGGAACCATCTCGAGGGCGCCCTTGGGGCAAACCTTGACGCAGTTGGTGCAACCCATGCAGTCGAGCGGGGACACAGCCATGGTGAACTTCATGCCCTTGGCCTTGGGGCCCATAGCGTCGAGCGTGCGGGTAGCCTCGGGCGCGGCGGCGGCCTCGTCCTCGGTCATCGCGAACGGACGGATGGTGGCATGCGGGCACACATAGGCGCACTGGTTGCACTGGATGCACTTGGTCTCGTCCCAGTGAGGAACGACCACGGCGACGCCGCGCTTCTCGTATGCGGAGGCGCCCAGCTCAAACTGGCCGTCGGCGCAATCGACAAAGGCGGAAACGGGCAGGCTGTCGCCATCCATGCGATCGATGGGCTCGAGCAGGTTCTTGACCTGCTGGGCGATGGCGGACTTGGTCTCCTCGGAGAGCTCGACGGGAGCGGCATCCTCGGCAGTTGCCCAGTCGGCCGGAACCTCGAACTTACGGAAGGCGGTAGCGCCGGCATCGATGGCCTTGTGGTTGGCGTCGACGATGGCCTGGCCCTTCTTCATGTAGGACTTGGTGGCCGCGTCCTTCATGTACTGCAGGGCGTCCTCGGCGGGCAGGACCTTGGCCAGCGCGAAGAAGGCGGACTGGAGCACCGTGTTGGTGCGCTTGCCCATGCCGACCTTAGCGGCCAGGTCGATAGCGTCGATCAGGTAGACGTTGACGTTGTTGTTCGCGATGTAGCGCTTGGCCACGGCGGGCATGTGCTCGGCGAACTCCTCGTCGCTCCACTGGCAGTTGACCAGGAAGGTGCCGCCCGGCTTGACGTCGCGGACCATCTTGAAGCCCTTGACGATGTAGCTGGGGTTGTGGCAAGCGACAAAGTCGGCCTTGGTCACGTAGTACGGCGAGCGGATCGGGGAATCACCAAAGCGCAGGTGCGAGACGGTGACGCCGCCGGTCTTCTTGGAGTCGTACTGGAAGTAGGCCTGGACGTACTTGTCGGTGTGGTCGCCGATGATCTTGATCGAGTTCTTGTTGGCGCCGACGGTACCGTCGCCACCCAGACCCCAGAACTTGCACTCGATGGTGCCGGGGGCCGCGGTGTTGGGCGCATCCTCGGCCTCGGGCAGGCTCAGGTTGGTCACGTCATCGACAATGCCGATGGTGAACTCGCGCTTGGGCTCGTCCTTCTTAAGCTCCTCGAAGACAGCGAACGCGGACGCGGGAGGCGTATCCTTGCTGCCCAGGCCGTAACGGCCGCCGACGACCTTGATGCCCGTCTTGCCGGCCTCGTAGAGAGCGGAGACGACGTCCTGGTAGAGCGGCTCGCCGATGGAACCCGGCTCCTTGGTGCGGTCCATGACGGCAATCTTCTTGACGGTCTCGGGGAGAACGTCGACAAAGTGCTTGATGGAGAACGGACGGAACAGGCGAACCTTGACCAGGCCGACCTTCTCGCCGTGAGCGTTGAGGTAGTCGATGACTTCCTCGAGCACGTCGCAGAAGGAGCCCATGCACACGACGACGCGGTCGGCATCGGGAGCGCCGTAGTAGTTGAACAGGCCGTAATCGGTGCCGAGCTTCTCGTTGATCTTCTTCATGTAGCCCTCGACGACGGCGGGAAGCTCGTCGTAGACCTTGTTGCAGGCCTCACGGTTCTGGAAGAAGATATCGCCGTTCTCATGGCTGCCGCGGGTGTGCGGGTGCTCAGGGTTGAGCGCATGGTCGCGGAAAGCCTGGACGGCGTCCATGTCGCACATCTCGGCAAGATCCTTGTAGTCCCACATGGCGACCTTCTGGATCTCGTGGCTGGTGCGGAAGCCGTCGAAGAAGTTAAGGAACGGGGTCTTACCCTCGATGGCGGCAAGGTGAGCCACCGGCGAGAGGTCCATGACCTCCTGGACGTTGCCCTCGGCGAGCATGGCGAAGCCGGTCTGACGACAGGCCATGACGTCGGAGTGATCGCCAAAAATGTTCAGGGCGTGGGAAGCGACGCAACGCGCGGAGACGTGGAAGACGCCCGGGAGTTGCTCGCCCGCGATCTTGTACATGTTCGGGATCATCAGGAGCAGACCCTGAGAAGCCGTGTAGGTGGTGGTCAGAGCACCGGCGCCCAGCGAACCGTGAACGGTACCGGCCGCACCTGCCTCGGACTCCATCTCGACGACCTTGACCGGGGTGCCGAAGATGTTCTTGCGACCCTGGGCCGCCCACTGGTCGACATGGTCGGCCATCGGGCTGGACGGCGTAATGGGATAGATTCCCGCTACCTCGGTGTACGCATACGAAACATATGCGGCCGCCTCGTTGCCGTCCATAGACTTAAACTTACGCGCCATATACCCCTCTCCTCTCATATAGGTATACAGGCCCCGGCGATTGCCGGGATATTGGCGTGATGGGATTTACGCTGTTGCTTCCAATCATCTGGCAGGCAGGCTCAGCAGCAGGTACGTGGCGTGGAGAGAAGACATGCCGAGGCGAGGGACAGCTGGTGCGCCCCACAGACCCGACCGCCCGTCTTGCACATGACCGAGCGCCGCAAAGGCCGCATGCCGGATGCTCCCGGGCACGCCCCGGCGATGGGAAGCGCCCGCAACGGAAATCCGCATGCGGGTTTATTGTACCCCGCCGT
>CABUVC010000156.1 GCA_902494855.1 uncultured Collinsella sp. | reverse complement strand
TGACTCAGGATACGATACGGCAAGTTGGCGGTATAGGTATCGAGCCGCAGCAGCGCCACGATAAAAAACACCGCTGCACCCAACAAAAAGCCAAAGCCGTAAAACTGCTGCGGCAAGAGCAGAGAAACGGCAGTCGCCAGCCCGGCCACACCGGCAAACAGTCCCGAAGCCAGCACGGCCCCCTTGTAGTCGGTAAAGTACAGCAAGATCAGCAGGATCGTGTTGCCCACGGCATACAGGCCATAGCCCACGCATAACGTGCGGAAATACCCGTGCATCAGGTTGTTAAAGCCCAACGGTAGGGCCGACAGCACCGTGGTCTCGAGCGAGATGACCGCCGCCGTCACAAACAGTTGCTTGAGCGCACAAAAACGCAGTTCTCGGTTGAGCGTGGCAAGCATTTCCTCCTCGGCCACCACAATGTCGCCCACCACGCCACCGTCGTTGAACAGGCTGTAGTAGTCGCGGTAGCGCGGATAAAAGTTGACCTCGACCGAGACCACAAAGTTGACGGACGTGACCAGGATCGTCAAAAACGCGATGAGCGCCGGCACATCGTGGTAGGGCGCACCATAAAACAAGCCCTTGACCTGAACGCCAATGGGACCAGCCCAAATAATCACCAGGTGCGCAAAGAGTCCCAGATTGGTTAACAGGCCCGTGAGCGCCAGCGGCATAAACTGATCGAGCCACTGCAAAAAGGGCCAGGGACTGCGGTCACTCTGCGGAAAATACCGGTACAGCAGTACCACGTCCCAGACGAGCATGACGCCGTAGCCCAGGGCAATTGACGCCAACAGCCCCTCGACCGGCGGCAGTCCCAGCGCCAGCGCGGCCAGGGCGCACAGGCACGCCACGCCAATGGCAGCCGCAAAGCTGCACAGGATACCGCGGTAATCCTTGATGGCCGTGAGGTAACTCATGCCGTTCCAGTTGACGATCATAATGTTGAACAGCCACAGGCACAGCAGCCCCTGCAGCAGCGTGGCGCCCGAGAACAGCAAAAAGACGCCGTAGAGCACCGTGCCCGCAACGAGCATAATGGCGTTGGAGCCCCAAAACGAAGGTAGGATCTCATCCTCGCGCTCGGCAAAAAGCATATCGGCCAAAAAGCGCGTGACCGGCATAGAGAAAAAACTCGCGAGCGTGAGCGACGCCAGCAGCGTATAGGTCACCATGCACACCAGCAGATCTTGGTTGGCACGGCCCACACCCCACAGACCGCACAGCACCAAGATACCCACCTGGAGCAGCACGCCCAGCAGCATGGGGCCCGTACACACAATGCCGGCGTAGCCATAGGCGCGCATCGTGGCAAACAGACCCTTGCGCCTAAACAGGCGCTTGAGCTCAAAACCGATTCCGGCCACCGGCTACTCCCCCTCTCTGGACAGGTCAAACGCACGCGCCGTCTCATCGTATAGCGCGCGATAGTTGGCGAGCATCTGCTCGTGCAAGAAGTACGTGGCAACGCGACGCTGCCCGCGCTCCCCCATCTCAATGCGACGAGCGCGGCTTGTGCACATGCGTTCCATGGCATCGGCCAAGCCCTTGCGATACATAGGCGGCGTCACAAAACCCGCCACGCCAAAGTCGTCGCCCGGGGCGCCTTCGAGAAGCTCGCGACAGCAGCCCACCTCGGTCGTCACGCAGGGACGGCGCGATGCAAGCGACTCCAGAACGCTGAGCGGCTGGCCCTCAGAGATGCTCGTCAAAATGGTAAAGTCGAGCTTTTCCATGTACTCGACCACGTTGACGCGGCCGGTAAAAATCAGGTCGCGCACGCCCAGGGTTTCGACCAGCGCGTGGCACTCGGCGCCGTACTCCTCGTCGTCCACGCCGCCCATGATGTGCAGACGCACCTTGGGCAGGCGCTCGTGCAACTCAAAGAAGGCATAGATCATAGTCTTGACGTCCTTGATGGGCGCAAGGCGCACCACCGCGCCAATGTCCACCCAGCCGTCATCGGGCTTTAAGGGAATGCCCTTAAAGCGGTCGAACTGGATGCCGTTGGGGATGACCATGCATTTGTCCGCATCGCAGCCCATATCGATCTGCGTCTTGCGGGCGTTATGGAACAAACTCGTCACACGGAAGGCGCGGCGGTAGATCTCCTCCGAAAGCAGGTAGAAAAAGCGAATCCAGCGGTCCTTAAACGACGGCACCACCCAATCGGCGCGAATGATCTCTTCCTCGCGCTCGCGGGTATAGATGCCATGCTCGGTCAGCAGCACCGGCGCATGGTGAACGCTTGAGCCCAGGCAGGCGAGCAGGCCACCGTAGCCGGTCGAGATGGCATGGTACACATCGGCCACCGGCACCTCGCTGCCCAACAGGTAGAGCACGGGCAGCAACATGGAGCGCATGGTGTGGAATGCATCGGCAAAGGGCGTGTAGGGATACTCGGCCAGGCACACGTCGCGAAAGATATCCATAAACGTTCGGCTCTGCAAAAACGAGAGCGGATGCACGCGACGGCGGCGGAAGATATCGAATAACACGTCCCAGTCCGGATTGGAGAGCGACACCAGACGGCGTAGCGCCTCGCGCTCACGGTCGTTAAAACTGGCTTCATGTTGCTCGCCCGAAAGCCGCAGGGCATCGTCCAAGAACAACTCGTGCACCTCGACCACGTTGCCGGGCAGCTCGTAGACAAACTTGCCACGGTCGGCAGCATGCGCGCCGATCACCCACAGCACAAACTCGTGCTCGGGCATGGCCGTAATGTAGCCATGCATCCAGGTAGATACGCCGCCGTGCACATAGGGGTAGCAACCCTCGAGTACCAAGCAGATTCTCATTTATCGCCACCCTCCATGCGCTCGATCGTCACGGTCTTATCATTTGCCTTGAGCAGATACAGATTGCCCGTAAGGTGCGTCAGTTCGCCACCCGTCACCGCACCCGGCTCGCCATTATTGGCGCGGAACATGAGCCACGCCTCGTCGTGGAAATTGCCCAGGCTGAGCGTCCAGGCATCCGCGCTGGCATCCACACTCACCGTCACGGACGAAAAACGCTGGATGGCACCGGAGCACTCAGACGCCGTCTGGTGCCGCAGGTCGGGCGCGGATTTGGTAAGCCACTCCAGGAAGTCGACCAGGCCGCCCTTGTAGACCTCCCAGCCCTCCTTGGCTCCGCGATCGGGGTCCAAAAGGTCGTCCGGGTGCATAAAGTGCGTGCTCACGTAGTGCATGTTGAGCTCGGACACGGCTACCAGGCGCATATAGGAATCGTCGACCATGCCGCCCGACACAATACGTGGCTGCTCCACAATGCCATCGCTCGCCACGCCAAACTCCTGCACGTACGGCAGGTCGGTGCCATCCTCAAAATACGTACTGGCAATGGTCTTAATTCGCGGAACATCGGTACCGATAAGCTTGCGCGCGCGGGCCGAAAGGATATTTGACGGCGGCACGTAAACCGAGCCATGAGCGTTGGGCAGGACCTCGTCCTGAAACGCGATAAGTTCGTTGAGCGATGCGACAAGCGTCTCCTTGTTCTTCCACGTCTTGTAGTCGTACAGCGTGCCATAGTCGGTGTCCCAGAGCGCCAGCGGCTGATGGTTGTAGCCATGAAAGCCCAGCTCGCCGCCCATCTGCAGAAGCATGCCGCCAAAGTAGCGGAACTGCGTGGTATCGGGTTGGCGCGCGGGCTCGGTCTGGTTGACCGCGTCCTCGTAGTTTTCGATCATCACGCCGGTATAGCGAATGCCGTATTTTTGCGCGAGCTTTTGCAGATCGGGCCACCAGACCTTGGTGTAAAAATCGGCAATGGAAAGGCCGTAGTCACGCTTGATATAAGTACCATCGCCCGAGGGCACGGGGCTGGGAAAGTCGTCCAAATAGAACACGGCGCTGTTGATGACCGGATAGGCCGTTGCATCGCCCAGCAAGCTTATGGCCGAAGCATAGAACCCACGCATAACCTTGTCGTAGATGCCAATGTTGCACACCACGGTGTGACCGATGCCGCAATCGTTAGACCAAATGAGAGGCGTGCCCGTGTCACCAGTCTTTGCCCATACGTGGGCCGTTTCGCGCAATGAAACCGAAAGCGACGAATCAAAGGGGTCCGAGAGCTCGTAGCGCTCTCCCCCGCCCAGCATAAAGTCCT
>CABUVC010000155.1 GCA_902494855.1 uncultured Collinsella sp. | reverse complement strand
GCTTCCTCGATAAGCGACGTGGCACACGAACGCTCACGCGCCACAATCTGCACGGGCACTCCGTCCTCATCCAATAGAGCGCGAATCTCGGCCGTGTCAAAATCGACTGAGCCGCGGGCGCGACGAATACGACGGCGAAGTTCGGCGAGTTCGTTAGCGGCGACAAGGAAATCGCCGAGGTCGACGTTGTAGCCGCGGGCGGCCTCCTCGCACGCAAGACCGCGCTCAAGCGCTTCCTCGCGCAAGGCCTCAGCAGCCTCAACATCCTCAGCCGCGCCCTCCAGCACCGAATACTCAACCGCACCGGCACGCACCAGCAGCGCCTCGGCGCCGTCATAGTCCATACGCACACGCGAGCGAATCACGCTGGGGTACGGATCGTAATGCCGCACGCGACCCTGCTCATCGAGCTCGATATCGACGGTAAACGCAAGACGGTCCTCGTCAGGGCGAAGCGAGCACAGGTCACAGGACAGGCGTTCGGGCAGCATGGGAAGCACGCGATCGGCCAGATACACCGATGTCGTACGATGGCGAGCCTCAAGATCGATATGCCCGTCCCAAGCCACATAGTGAGAAACGTCAGCGATATGCACACCCAGCTTGTAGCCACCCTCGGGCGTGCGCTCAAGCGAAATGGCATCGTCAAAGTCGCGCGCGTCGACCGGGTCGATCGTGATGACAAAGCGGTCGCGCAGATCGCGGCGGAGCGGGTCCTTAAGCGCCGCGGACACATCGAGCGAAAGCCCCTCGGCCTCGTCTAGCGCAGCCTCGGGATAGCTATCGGTATAGCCGTAACGCGCCATCACGTATTGAACGCCCAAATCGGGCGCGTCATCTCCGCCAATGCGGCGTTCGATCGTCACGGTGCCCGATTCCAGGCGCGTCGGGTAGGTCAAAATGCGCGCGACAACGGCATCACCCGGGTGGACGCCCAGACGATCCGCCGAGGTATCCTCGGGCAGAATGAAGAAGTCGGCCTTCAGGCGCGAATCGAGCGGCTCGATCACACCGAGCGGACCAGCGGTCTGGTACGTACCCACCACGCTTATGGCTGCGCGCTCAACCACGCCTTCGATCACGGCGCGCCGCTCACCGTGCGGGCTATTCTTAATGCTCACGGCAACGGTATCGCCATCCATGATCTCGCGCTTACCGCGGCCCATAACCTTGTAGTCGCCGCTCTCGGTTATGACATAGGCGCCATGCTCATGGAGCTGCACGCGCCCGGTCAGGCTCGGACGGCGTTCGCTGCGCACCGGCCCGCGCTTATTGCGAGCCCCACGCTTATGCTTGTTATTGCGCCCCATGGCGCCTCCTTGCTATCGATGACGAACTCCAAAGAGTCTACCCAAATGATTCGCTTTCCTGCCGTCCCCTAGAGATCAAAAAACGGGCCGCCCCATAAGAGACGACCCGTTGGAAGGGATGAATTCCAGGCATGCCTACACGCGCAGGTAGCGGCGCATGGCTATGGCAGAACCAAAGAGACCGATAATCACACCGACCAGAATCAGCGCAGCATAGGTCACCAGGTAGTACTGCATCGGCAGGGCAAACGACATCCAGCCGATGCTCTCCTGCAAACGCGGAATCATCAGATTGCGCAGCAGCTCCAGAACGCCGATGGAAAGCAGCGAGCCCAAAATGGCCTGCAGTACGCCCTCGGTGATAAACGGGCCACGAATGAAGCCGTTGCTGGCGCCGACCAGACGCATAATCGCAATCTCACGACGACGCGCCGTGATGGACAGGCGAATCGTATTGTTGATGAAGATGAATGCGATAAAGGTCAAAAGGCCAACGAGCACCACGGCGGCGATGCGGATGTAGTTGGTCACCTGGAACAGGCGGCTCACTTCCTCCTGTCCGTACAGCACGCTCGCGTTGACGTCGCCGTCATCCGCGATCTTCTGGAAGTCGGCGTTCTTCTTGAGCTTCTGGGCCGTGCTCTCGACCTTGGACGGATCGTCCATCTCAATTGCAAACGAAGCCGGCAGCGGGTTCTGGCCATCGAGCGCGCTCATGGTGGCGTCGGCGTTGCCCGACATCTTGCTCGTATACTCGGCCAGCGCGTCGTCCTTGTCCTTATAGGTCACGGACTTGACGTTATTCCACGTCTTAAGCTCGGCCTCAAAAGCCTGAACATCGGCCTGATCGGCGTCATCGCTAATGAACGCGTTGATGACAACCTGATCCTCGACGGTGCCGATCACGGAGTTCAGCATCGCGGAGCCCATGATGAACAGGCCGATGATAAACAGCGAAAGGAAGATCGTGATGACGGCGCCGAGCGAGGTAGTCCAGTTACGGAAGAAGTGGCTGATCGCCTCTTTGAAGGAGTAGCCCACGTTAGTTGGTGCCATAGTTGCCGTAACCTCCCCTCTCCTGGTCGCGGATAACGTGGCCGCCCTCGAGGGCGATCACGCGACGGTGCATGCTATCGACCATCTCGCGGTCGTGCGTGGCGACGATCACGGTGGTGCCGGTGCGGTTAATACGCTCGAGCAGCTTCATGATGCCCAGCGAGATCGCCGGGTCGAGGTTGCCCGTGGGCTCGTCGCAGATCAGCAGCGGCGGACGGTTGACCATAGCGCGGGCGACGGCGACGCGCTGCTGCTCGCCACCGGAAAGCTGGTCGGGCAGCGAATCCATCTGATCGGCCAGACCGACCAGACGCAGCACCTCCGGCACCTGGCTGCGAATGACGCCCTTGGGCTTGCCGATGCACTGCAGGGCAAACGCCACGTTTTCGTAGGCGGTCTTTTGCGGCAGAAGCTTAAAGTCCTGGAACACGGCGCCAATCTGGCGGCGCAGGAACGGAACCTTGCGGTTCTTGATCTTCATGAGGTCCTGACCGGCAACCAAGATGCGGCCGCTCGTCGGCTTGACGTCGCGGTTGAGCGTCGACAGCAGCGTGGTCTTACCCGAGCCGGAATGACCGACCAGGAAGACGAACTCGCCCGGATAGATCTCGATGTTGATGTCGTCGAGTGCAGGCTTGTTGGGCTGTGCCGGATAGATCTTGGTGACATGCTCCATAAGGATGACGGGCTCGACACCGGCCTGCTTGGCCATCTTCTTGCGGCTGGCCTGCGGATCGATGGGCGCAAACACCGACGTAAAATCGGGGTTGTTGAGCGCGTTATCGAGGCTTGCGACCTCGGCTGCCTGATCGCTCTCGACCACCGGGGCAGCAGGCTGCGTGGGGTCGGGAATAGCGGCAAAGAGACCGGACTGCGCAGGCTGAGGAGCCGGCGTCGCAGGGGCCAAGGGGTCGGGAATGCCGGCCATGGTAGGCTGCGGCGTGGCGGCGCCAGCCTGAGGCTGCTCCACGCGAGCGGTCACGGCCTGAACGGGCTCAAAACCCGCCGTGCCGGAAAGCGCGACATCGCTGGTGGGATTGTAGGCAAAGGGATCGGATGCCGGCTGTGCCTGATCTGCCGGCTGAGTGGGGGCCTGAGCAACAGGCTGGCCCTCTGAATCCGGAGTGGCGAAACGACTGCCCTGGACGCCCGTCTGCGTCTTGGGGGCATCATCGCCCGCACCGGAGGTACGGAAGTGGTTACCCACTGGTGCTCCTTATCGTCGTGCGTTTAAACTACATGAGCGCTTTGTATTTTAGCAGCATTAGCTTTGCTGCACATAAGAAGCATGGCCGTGTTTGGGTCCCTCCGGCCGGACACGGGGTTACTTTCCAAATCGTCCTCGGACATGTCGGAGCCCCCGCTGCGCACTACGTGCGGCGGGGGCTCCTCCGTCCTGCGGAAAGATTTGGAAAGTAACCCCGTGTCCGGCCTGCGACTACTAGGGGGCCGACGCACCAGCTTGAGATGCCGAGCACACGAAGTTGGGAGGGTCTGAATTGCACTTTGCTGGTCTGGGTCCGTTTCCCGGAGAAAGCCCTTGCTTGGTGCGGGCCTAATTTGTTTGTTGCCGACAAAAAACGGGGGCGTCCTCTTTGAGAACGCCCCCGTTTTGGATTGCATACGGTTGCTGAAGCGATGCTTTGCCTCGTCTTGCCTTATGCCAAGAACTCCTTGGTGGTCGCCACGATGTTGGCGGCGTCCAGGCCGTACTTGTGCAGGAGCTCGGCACCCGGGCCAGACTCACCGAAGGTGTCGTTGACGCCGATCTTCTTGAGCGGCGTCGGGCACTGCTCGCACAGGACGTC
>CABUVC010000154.1 GCA_902494855.1 uncultured Collinsella sp. | reverse complement strand
GTCGTCAAGCTGCGGGCAAACTCGTGGAAGCGCGTCGTGCGCGCCATGAACAGGGCACTCTTTTCGGACATATCGGCCTCCAAAGAAATGAGCTCAATCGTACTGGAACAAGCCAGCGCGATTAGGAGTTCGCCAGGTAGTGCTTGATCTCCCACTCGGTGATCGTAGACTCAAATTTATGCCACTCGTCGCGCTTCTTTTTGAGGAAGAAGCTGTGAATGTGCTCGCCGAGGGCATCCTTCATAAACTGCGAGTCCTCAAACACGTCGAGCGCCTCTTTGAGCGAGCGCGGCAGCGGCGCGTAGCCGGCCTCGACCATCTGACGGTCGGTAAGCTTGAGCGTCTCGGCCGTGGCCTCGGGCGGGAGTTCCAGCTTGCGCTCGATGCCGTCCAGACCAGCCGCCAGCGTGACGGCGTTGACCAGGTACGGGTTGGCCATGGGGTCGGGACTGCGCAGCTCGATGCGCGTGGACAGCGGCTTGCCGGGCTTGTAGACCGGGATGCGGACCATACTCGCGCGGTTGCGCAGGCCCCACGTGGCGTACTGCGGCACGGAGTCGCCGCCTGTGGTGATGCGCTTGTACGAGTTGACCGTTGGGTTGGTGATGGCGCTGATCTCGCGCGCGTGCGCCAAGATGCCGGCCATGTAGTGCTTGGCGATTTCGGAGAGGTGGTACTTCTCGTCGTCCTCGCCCCAAAAGACGTTGTTGCCGTCGTGGTCGAACAGCGACTGATGCAAAAACATGGCGCTGCCGTCCTCGCCCGCCAACGGCTTGGGCATAAAGGAAGCGTGGCAACCGCTCTCGTAGGCCTGCTGCTTAATGATGAGTTTGGCCGTGGTGATAGCGTCGGACATGCTCAGGGCCTCGGCGTGACGCAGGCTCATGCCATGCTGCGAGCGACCGGCGGCGTGGAAGGTGTACTCCACGGGCACGGACATCTTCTCGAGCGTGAGGACCGTGTTGCGACGCAGGTCGCGGGCGGCATCGCTCACCGAAAGATCGAAGTAGCCCACGTTGTCGAGCGGCTCGGGGGTGTGCTCGTCGGGGAAGTAGTAATACTCCAGCTCGGCACCCACGTTGAGCAGATAGCCAGCCTTCTCGGCCTTGCGGAACATGCGGCGCAGGGCATCGCGCGGGTCGCCGGCAAACGGCTTGCGATCGGGAGTGCACACATCGCAGAACACGCGGGCGACGCCGTTGTGGCTCGGGCGCCACGGCAGGATCTGGAAGGTCGAAGCATCGGGGAACGCCAGCATGTCGGCTTCCTCGGGCGTGGCAAAGCCCTCGATGGCGGAGCCGTCAAAGCCAATACCCTCCTCAAAAGCGACCTCGAGGTCCTCGGGGCTAATGGCAAAGTTCTTGAGGCGGCCGAGAATGTCGACAAACCACAGACGAACAAAGCGGATGTCACGTTGCTCTACGGAGCGGAGTACGTAATCGATGTTCTGCTGGTTCATGTCGCTCCCCTTTCTTTCGGGCGGGTTTCGACTGGTCTATATCGCAGATACTATCGCAGAAAAATGTTTCCGCAGGGTTAAAGCGTATCAAGCGCTCAAAAAACGTGCTTGAGCAGGCCGTTGCGAACGAGCGGCTAGCGTTCAGATTCGGAAACAATTTGCCTACACGCTCGTTCCAGCGCCGGGAACTCCATCGTCACCGCATCCCAAACAACCGATCGGTCGACATTGCCGTAATCATGCGCGAGGTAATTTCTCATGCCGATAATTCCACGCCACTCAATTTCGGGATGAAGCCGCTGCGAGCGTTCCGACAACTTGCCAGCTTCTTCCGTCACCCTAAGCGCGCACATCAAAAGGGAGTCCGCCAACGCCCTCGTCCGCACGTCATTCGCATGCAGAAACTGGTCCTCGGTGATATCAAAAACCTTGATGCGCTCGTTCGTTTCAGCGATGGCCTCCAAGACCTCTTGGGCGCGGAGACAGTCTGACTTACGCGCGATCATAAAGGATCACTCCTTCGCGCTCGATTACCGCGGCAAGATCGTCATCAAGATCGTCACTCGAAACGAGGTCGACCTGCCTCCCGGTTTCTTTGCGCACCGCCTCACCAAACGCCGACAACGCGAAAAGACCAAAGCCCTGCTCGCGATCAACTTCGAGACGTAAGTCGATATCGCTATCGGCACGCGCGTCGCCACGAGCATACGAGCCAAAAAGAATCACGCTTTTGATGGCGGGAATCGGGCTGGCCGCCTCACGGACAGCGGACTCAATCTGAGCGGTATCCAAAATGCCCGCCGCGACGCTTCCGCTCGCAGAGCTTTTACCGAGTGAAGGGACAAACGGCAGCGAACGCTCGCGCAGCATCTGTCTCATAAACATATTGACTGCAACAGACGAAGTCATGCCAAGTTCTTCGCACAGCTCGGCAAATGAATCTTTAATTGACGAGTCCACTCGCACACTCAATACGGACGCAGCCATGGATACCTCCTGTATGACATTGTCTATATATTATCATACAGACTAGCGCGAGGTCGAAGCGCGGTGTTCGATGTGACCGGGGATCTCGATGCGCTTGGGAGCCAGCCTTGCGGCCTCGCCCACCGTGGTGGTGGCGACATCGATGCGCTCGGACAGGCGCTCGACTACGCGCTCGGCAATGGCGAGGGTGTCCTGCGCTGCCGTGGTCACACCGCCAAAGAGCACGTGGTTCCAGGGGCAATCGTCAAACGTCGCGACCTTTAGCCCCGCCGGCAGCGAGGGGCCCAGCTGTGCTAGCGCCTCGGTCAGGCGCAGGAAAACCAGGCCGTTGACGGCGATAAGGCCGAGTTTTTTGCCCGCATAGTCGCGGATGGTCTCGTCCAAGCGACCAACGCCCGTGGCACCGCCGTCGGCCAGGGTGACGACCTCGCCTGCCAGGCCGCGACGCGAGAGCTCGTCGGCAAAGGCCTCGGCGCGCTCTCGACGCACGGGGCTGTCGTCGCTTGCCTCGGTGAGCAGGCACAGACGTTCGCTGCCCGCAGCGGCCAAGGCGTCTACCAGGCCAGCGACCAGCTCACGGTTGTTGGAGGTCACCAGATCAATGCCACCAGCGGCAACGTCGCGGTCGAGCAGCACGACGGGCAGGCGCCCCGCGGCTGCGGCGATCGCCTCGTCGTTGCCGCCGCAGGTATTGACGACCAGACCGTCCACGCCGGCATCGATAAGCCTGGTGAGCGACTCCGCTTCCTTGGCAGGGTCGTTGCCGCTAATGGCCGTCATGAGCGAGCAGCCGCGCGCGGCGGCGCTGGCGGAAAGGCCCTCGAGCATGGCGCTGGAAAACGGATTGGCGATGTCGGCCAGGATCACGCCGATGAGGTTGGTGCGCGAGCTGCGCAGATTGCGCGCGGCGGCACGCGGACGATAGCCGGTGCGCTCAATGACCTCAGCGATGCGAGCACGGGTTTCCTCGGTCATCTGTCCGGGGCGGTTGTTGAGATAGCGCGAGACCGTGGCCGGGCTCACGCCCGCCTCGGCGGCAATGTCTTTGATTCTCATCTGCGCCATAGCGCACCCCGTTTCCCAATTGTCGGCGGTCTGAGCCATTTTAGGCATTTTTAAAAATCTCGGTTGCAAAACACTGTAGGTGAGCAGCGTCGTTTTTGCGTCTCGAGCAGATGCGATGATGGTCTAGATAGACGAGTCTTTAGGCAGCTCAAAGTAGTCGGGATGCAAGGCGATAACCGGGCCCTGCTCCTCGGGCATCAGGTGCAAGTGCGTCTCGGCTAGATAGCTCGCCGTGTCGGTATCGCCCCTCTTAATGGCCTCGAGAATCCGGCGATGCTGCCGACGAATCGGCCCCCAATCCAAATCCTGCGACACCATACGCAACCAGTTGTATCGCTCAAAATGCGTGTTGACGCTCTTCATCCAATCCCACAGCATGTGACGACCGGCAATCTCAAAACACGTCTCATGAAACAGGTTATCCAAGTCGAAAAAGCGACGCGTCTCGCTATGGTCGAGCGACTCGGACTCGGCAAGAATCTGCTCGAGCCGATGCTTTTGCTCGGACGTGGCAGCCGAACAACATTTAATGAGTACGCTTCTTTCGAGTTTCTCGCGCAAGAAACAGGCATTCTCGGCGTGTTCCATGCTGATCTTGGAGACGTAGGTACCACTCTTGGGACGCGTTTCCACCAGCTCTTGCTCGCGCAGGCGCACAAAGGACTCGCGAAT
>CABUVC010000153.1 GCA_902494855.1 uncultured Collinsella sp. | reverse complement strand
GTGTTGCGCGGCAGGTGCTCCTCGACCTTATCGGTTGCCCAATCGGCACCCGAGCACAGGCCCACGGGGATGCCGTCGCAGGCAAGCACGATCTCCTCGGGCACGTACACACAGAACGAACCGACGATCTTGGTGGCCTCGCCGGCCTCCTTCTTGTCGAGCATCTCCTTAATACGGCCGCTATGGATGTTGGTGGCGACAAAATCCAGGTAGGACGTGGACTTGGGGCGATTGTTCTGCGTCAGGAACATGTCGCCGTACATCTGACCCACGGCGCCCAGCAGCATGTCGTGGTCGGCAAGATTCATGCCGAGGCTCTCCCACATCGGATGGAAATCAAATTCTTCAGCCATGACGGTTCCCCTCTCGAACCAAAAATGAATAGCTACGGTATTCCTGCACGGTGGGTGGCGAAAACCCAGCCGCGCTCAAACCCGGAATTTTGGGGAACCCGCTTTGCAGCTGATTATTTAGTTGTGCGTCGTCTCTCCCGGAGCCGTGAACATACCTGCTCATATGCGGCTCCGAGCCATATACAGGGCGCGCGCGGCAACGCGACGCGAATATGTCATCTGCAGCACCGGCGCACCCTCCTTTTCTCGTCGAAGGTAACTATATCAACGGTTGTCGTCCAGACGAACACCGCCGACATGCGTACGACAGCGTCGTGTGCCGTCGTTTAATAATTTATTATCTGTGTTGATAAGAGTTTGTCATCCATCATTCGGCGAACGGCAAGACAAAGCCGCCGAGGCTTATATCCCCGACGGCATTACCCGGCGCTATCGACAAACCAAATGGATCTTACTCGCATCGAAGTGCATGCGTAGCGTCTCGCCTGCTTGCGGCAGCTCGTCGACAGGCACGCCCACCTTGTTGACCTTCCACTGCAGACGCGTGGGCGCATCGACGCGCGGCACGTCCAGCAGCACCAGCCGCTCAAAGCGCGAATCGCTCACACGAGCCACGTGCAAATCGTAGCTGTTACGGCCCCGCTCCGCGCGATTGTCAACATGGAAGTAGCTCGCACGAATACCGAGGTACGCCACGTCATCTCGAACCTCACGGCCCACATTAAAGGTCATGCCCCAGTCGAGGGCCTCAACTTCTTCGTCGCCGATCTTGCGCGCGCGGCTCGTATTCTTGCAGCCCGTCAGGCGCAGCGCAGCCAAGGTTTGCGGCCGGCGGACCACGTCCTCGACGGAGCCGATCTCCTCCACATGCCCGTCGTGCATCACGCAGATGCGCTGACACAGGCGGCACGCTTCGTCGATGTCGTGGCTCACGTAGAGCACGGTACGGTTGCAGACGTCGAACAGGTCGAGCATGTTTTGCTCAAGCGCGCTCTTGAGATACGCATCGAGTGCGCTCATGGGCTCGTCGAACATAAAAATGCCCGGATGCGCCGCCACCATACGGGCAAGCGCCACGCGTTGCTGCTGCCCGCCCGAGAGTCGCGCGGGGTAGCGATCGACAAAATCGGCCAGACCGAAAATGCCCAGATAGCGCTCGGCGAGCTTTTTGCGCGCGGCGGCGTCGCCAGCATCCTTTACACCGGCGCATACGTTATCGGCCACCGTCATGTTGGGAAACAGCTGATAGTTTTGGAACAACAGGGCGCATTTTCGCTCCTGGGGTGACAGGTTGATGCCAGCCGCCGAGTCAAAAAAGGTCACGCCGTTGACGACGATCTTGCCCTCGTCGGGTGCCTCCACGCCGGCAATGCAGCGCAGCGTGCAGCTCTTGCCACATCCGGAGGCACCGAGCAAGGCCACGCGCTCCTCGCCGGCCTCAAGCTGCATGTCGAGCATAAACCCGGGATAACGCTTTTTGATATCCAGAACGAGTGACATGACCTATAGACCTCCCTGCGGCGCAGCATCATCGCGCATGAGCTCGGCCAGCGCCTCGCGATCGATACGCAAGGCATCGCCGCCCGCCGGATCGAGCGAATCGCCCTGTCCGGCAAACTCTTTGGCCTGCTTGCGCTCCGCACGGGAAAGGCCCCGTTCGCGATACTTTTGCGAATGCGCCGTGTACATGTTGATGAACAGGATGACCAGGAAACTAAACACGATCACGACGGCGACCCAAAAGAGGGCCACCGAGGTGTTGCCGCCCATCCACTCAAAGTAAATGGCGATGGGGATGGTCTGGGTAATGCCGGCGTAGTTGCCCGCAAAGAACAGGGTGCAGCCAAACTCGCCCATCGCACGGGCAAAGGCGAGCACCGTGCCGGCGGCAATCGAGGGCCAGCCAAGCGGCATCATAAGCTTGGTGAAGATGCGACGCTCGGACCAGCCCAGCGTGCGCGCCGCATCGAGCATCTGCGTGTCGAGACTCTCGAAGGCTCCGAGTGCCGTACGATAGACGAGCGGGAACGACACCACCACGGCAGAGATCACCGCCGCGGGCCACGTAAAGACAATCGAGATGCCGTGCGCAATGAGCCACTGGCCCACCCCGGTCGAGCGGCCAAACAGCATGAGGAGCAGGAAGCCGCAGACCGTGGGCGGCAGCACCATAGGAATCGTAAAGACCGAGTCGAGCAGACCCTTGATGCGACTCGAGGTACCCATGGTCTTCCACGCGGCAAACAGGCCCAGCGCAAAGGAGATCAGCAGGGCAAGGCCGCTCGTTTTTATGGACACCCAAAACGGGCGATAGTCGATGTCGCCCAAAAAGGAGGTCAGAGAGGTCAAGGGGCCCTGCTCATCCCGCAACACGACAGACGATGCCTCTACCATTTGAGCGCTATCAAGCCAACGCGCGCCGCCCTTGGCATCACCCGAGGCCGATGCAATCACCACATAGCGGTCCCCATCCGCACCGCGCTCGTCAAAGCCATAGGTATACCCGCCGGCATCAAACGTTGTTTCCGCCGTAACATACCAAGGAAGATCAACGTCCCCTAGCTGCGCACCTCCCATGGAGTTTGCGCTGTCGAGCTCACAGACGAGGGCCTTGAGACCCGATACGCACTCGTTGTCCTGCGGATCCAATCCATACTTCTCGACCGCCTTGGGCGATATCCACACCACAACGCGATCGGCAGCAGGCGCCACCACAAGGTCCACGTCCTCGTCAACGGGAAACCGGTAGCCCTCAGGCTGGCCCTCCATGGCACGAGCGGTCCCCTTGGCCAGCCGCTCAAAACCCTCGATCCCATAGGAAAGCCCATGAGCGGTCGCAGCAACCTGGGCCCCGTCCTCAGCGACCCCAGCAAACGCAAATCCCGGCACCCAGCAAAGCGCAAAGGTCAAAGCACAGGTGACAAGCATGCGGAATCTATTAAGCACGAAAAGCTCCAAGCGAATACAAGGACGGAGTGAAACACAAAACGATGGGATTATCGCGCCAAGCCGCACTACTCGGAAAGCTCAAAGCCGTACTTAGCCCAAATCTTCTGAGCCTTCTTGTTGGTCAGACAGAAGTCGATGAACGCCTTGGCCTCGTCGGCATGCTCGGAGCTCTCGGCAACGGCACCCGGATACACGATGGGCTTGTGCGAATCCTCGGGGCACACGAAGGCCTCCTCGATGCCGTCGTAGCGGAAGATATCGGAGCTGTAGACAAAACCGGCCACGCAGTCGCCCGTAGAGACGTAGGCGGCAGCGGTGCCGACCTTATCGGCCAGGGCCACCTTGTCGGCGAGTTCGGGCGCATACTCGCCATCGTCGCCCTCGGTGCCGGTGTAGAGGCCCACGGAGGCCAGGGCCTGGTTGGCATACTTGCCGGCGGGAACGGTCTTGGCGTCGCCAATGGCAATCTTGCCGTCCAGGTTCGCGACGTCGGCGATGGCCTCGACCTTGGTGTCGGAGCCCTCGGCGCGAATGATCACGAGGTCGTTGACGAACATATCCTCACGGGTGCCGGCGTCGACGAGCTCGGCGGTCTCAGCGTCGTCCATGGTGCCCTTGGAGGCTGTGATGAGCACGTCGACGGCGGCACCGGCGCGCATCTGCTCGACAAGGTCGCCGGACGCTTTGAACTGCGTGTCGGCGAAGGTGGTGCCGGTCTGGTCGGTGTAGAGCTCCTGGACCTCGGGAAGGGCCTTCTCGAGGGAGTTGGCGGCAAAGACCTGCAGTTCGACGGTTTCCTTCTTGGAAGAGGCCTTGGCGGAGCCGGCATCGGATCCGGCCGGCTCGGACGTCTTGTTGTCCGAGCAGCCGGCAAGACCAAGGCCGGC
>CABUVC010000152.1 GCA_902494855.1 uncultured Collinsella sp. | reverse complement strand
GGCATTGTTGGGGTCGAGGGGATACTTGGGCTCCAGGTTCTGGACAATGCCGATCTCGCCCTCAAAGCCGCCCTCATGGAAGGCGACGACAGCCTTGGCATGGGCCACCATCATGTTGTGCATGAGCTGGAAGGCCTTGTCCAGGCGATACTTCTCGCCGTGCGGCCAGTTGCCAACGATAAAGCTGCCCTCGGCGGTCGCGGGAATCTCGTTAAAGGTAAACCAGTGCTTGACCTCGGTGAACTCGGCAAAGCAGAACTTGGCGTACTCGACAAAGGCATCGATCGTCGTGCGCGTCAGGAAACCCTCGCCGCCATCCTGATAAAAGGCCTCGGGCGTGTCAAAGTGATCGAGCGTGACATAGGGGATAACGCCAGCTTTGTTGCAGGTGGCAAAAAGCTCGTGATAGAAGGCGACGCCCTCGGGGTTAATCTCACCAGTGCCGTTGGGGAAGATACGGCTCCAAGCGATGGAGACACGGATACCGTTGATGCCGAAGCGCTGGCACAGGTCGATATCGACCGGATACTTGTTGTAGAAATCGCTTGCGGGGTCGGGGGAGAAGCGACCCTGAGCTGCCAGGAAATCGTCCCAGGGCACTTTGCCCTTGCCGTGTGTGCGGGTCTCGCCTTCAACCTGGTAAGCAGCGGTGGCGCCGCCAAACACAAAGCCGTCGGGGAACTGCATGGGGTTGTTCATGAGTCATCCTTTCTGTGGGATAGGAATAGGGAGAGGTGCCCGAACTGGGGATCCGGGCACCAATAGGGGGAGGAACTAGTCGAGGTTCTCGCGGAGCCACTTGATGGCGCCAGCGGGGTCGCGAGTAAGGTCGATATATTCCTTACCGCGGGGAGCGAGCAGCTTAATGCCCAGGCGATCGGTGTCGGCCTTCATGTCGTTGTAGTAGCTACGAACCTGCGGGGCAAGCACGATGACGTCGTACTGATCCATGATGGCAGTGTGCTGGCCATAGGCGCCTGCGGAGGAAGCGATGTTCTCTCCGGTCTGCGCGGCACCTTC
This sequence comes from uncultured Collinsella sp., assembly GCA_902494855.1. Taxonomy (GTDB): domain Bacteria; phylum Actinomycetota; class Coriobacteriia; order Coriobacteriales; family Coriobacteriaceae; genus Collinsella. Next base: position 3,187 of record CABUVC010000152.1, on the reverse strand, counting down.
TTTGATGGCGTTGGCAAGCATGGCAGAGGTGCCGGCGCCGGCGCACAGGACGAGGACCTTCAGGCCATCGACATCCTTCTTGGCGGATGCATCGGCGGCGGGCTCAGGCTGATCGGCGACAGGCTTGCTGTCAGCGGCGGCAACGGTCGTCTCGACGGAAGCGGTAGTCTGCTCGACAGCGGGCGCAGAGGCGTTGGCGGCGATGGCGGCGGCACCATCGGACTCGAGACCCAGCTCGGCGGCGCGCTCGGCCTCCTGGTCGCAGAGCAGCTTATCGTATGCCTTCAAGAACGGCAGGTAGATGATGACGTCCAGCAAGATGATGATCGCGACAAACACCAGGGCGATAAGCTGGAAGTTCGTGGTGATGAAAATGCCGATGGGGGCGGGGGTGGCCCAAGGCACCACGAAGGAGAAGCCGTTCATGCCCACGTTATCGATAAAGAACTTGGCAACACTCACGTTGACGCAGCCGGCGGCAACAAAGGGGATGAGCATGTAGGGGTTAAGGATCATCGGCGCGCCAAAGAGCAGCGGTTCGTTGACGGCGAAGGCAACAGGAACAATCGAGGCCTTACCGACGGCTTTGAGCTGCTTGGACTTCATAAAGAGAATCAGCAGAAGCGGCACGATGAAGGTGGCGCCGGTACCGCCGAACTCACCCACGAGCGACATGTTAAAGGTGAGGGAGTGGGCGGGGTGACCACCGGCCAGCAGAACCTGCAGGTTCTCGGCCTGGTTGGCAAGACGGATGGGGTCGATGCCCGGCTGGACGATCGAGGGACCGTGGACGCCGATGAACCAGAAGAACGCGGTTGCTGCCTGGATAAGGATAAGACCAGGATAGGTTTCTGCAGCGGTAAAGAGCGGGGAGAGCAGTTTGATAAGCAGCTCGGAGAACGGAACGCCCATGAGGTTGCGCACGACGACATCGATGATGCCGCAGATGATGACGGCACCGCCAAAGGGGATGATGTCGCGGAAGTTCTGAGCGATGGCGCCCGGGACTTCCTTGGGCAGCTTAATGGTCAGATCGCGCGAGACGCAGAACTTATAGACCCAAACGGTAATGAACGCGGCGATATAGGCCGAGAACAGACCGCGCGTACCCATGCTGGTGCAATCGAAGACCGAAAGCTCGGAGCCGTTGAGCTTGGTGGTGAACTGCGTGACTGCGAGCAGCAGCATGCTGCACTGGGCGGCCACCATGGTGGAACCGTCGTTGAGCACCTTGCCGGCGGGCATGCGACGGTTCATGGAAGCCGTAAAGTTCTTGGCGGTGGTGCCGGCAACCATGATGCCCATAACGCCCATGGTGAAGTTGTACAGCTTGTTGCACCAGTCGATGAGCGGCTGGGGCAGCGTGATGCCAACTACGCCAGGAAGGGTGGCAATCAGCAGGAAGATCGAAGAGGTGAGGACGATGGGCATGCACCCAAGGAATCCGTCCTTAATGGCCTGGAGGTAGATGTTCCTCGAGATCTTCTCAAAGAACGGTTGATGCTTTTCGAGCATCTTTACGATGGCGTCCATAGAGCTCCTTTGCTGCTCGATGCGCGATGCATGTGGATGGAACTGGTCGTCGATGGATGGTCAGGACTGCCCGGAAACCTTCCTGCTTAAGGAAGGCATTGCGAAATGACAACGTTGTCATTTCGTTAATGACAACGTAAGACATTTTTGGAAGAGCAACAAGGATTTACGGGTGAACGGTCGATATTGTCCGATAAACGGCTGATTTGTCAGTCGAGCAGGTAGTGTATGCTAGAACGCAAAAAACAAGCGATGCAAAACCGACTGGAGAAGTAGTGGCAACGATGGACAAGAAAAATGTCTCAATGAACGATGTGGCAGTTGCTGCGGGCGTTTCTCTCAAGACGGTGTCGCGCGTGATCAACGAGCCCGATAGCGTGCGCGAGTCGACGCGCGATAAAGTCCATTCTGCAATGGAGGCGCTCGGGTTTCGAACCAACTTTGCCGCGCGTTCGCTCAAGTTGGGCCGTTACGGGTGCATCGGCGTCGTGCTGTTTCACTTGTCGGGCGGTGCCGTGGACATGATTGACGGTATCGCCGATGCCGCCGAAGAACGCGGCTTTGCGCTCACGATGATCAAAAAGCGGGCGGGGGAGAAGATGACCCTTGCTGAAGCGGCACGCAGGATGTCGCAGCTTCCCGTCGATGGCATGATCTTCAACCTGCGTCAGATGGTCGATGACTTTGATACCTTTGAGGCGCCGAAAGACCTCAAGACGGTGATTATCACACCGATGGAGCATCCTACCTGCTCCACTGTCAGTGACGACCAAGAGGGCGGCGCGCGCATGGCGTGCGAGTACTTCTTGAATCACGGGCACAAGAACGTGTACTTCGTCTCTGGTAAGCAAGAGTCGCTGTCGAGCCAGTGCCGTATGAAAGGTTGGCGTGCGGCGCTCGAGGCGCGTGGCATTGAGCCGCCCGAGCCTCTGCAAGGCGATTGGAATGCGGATAGTGGCTATGCCGCGGGCCTTGTGCTTGCCGATAAACCCGATTGCACGGCGATCCTCGCTGCTAACGACTGCATGGCAAATGGTGTGATGATGGCTCTGCGTGACAAAGGGCTCGGTGTGCCCGACGACGTGTCCGTGATCGGCTTCGACGATGAGCTCTACAAGACGATTCCCAACTCGATTCTGACGTCGGTGAAGTTTCGCCACCGCGAGCTGGGCATCCGTGCGCTTAATGAGGTCGTCGCAGGTCTGGAAGCCCCGAGCTCCAGAAGCCGTACACTCGTCTCGGGCGTGTTGGTCGAGCGTGCGAGCGTGCGGGATTTGCGGGCGTAGGCGCGCTCGGCTCGTTCATCTCAACCTGTAACAGTTAGGGCCGAAATACTCAGCTAGATGTTACAGATTGAGATTGAGAGGATTGTCCTGTGCGTTTATCTCAATCTGTAACAACTAGACGTCCAAAACCGGTTCTAGTGTTACAGATTTAGACAATTCGGCGCGGCCTCCCCGGTCTGTCTTGATTTGTAACAGCTAGGGACCAAAAACTCGGTTAGATGTTACAGATTGAGACAAACGTGCGGTACGGTCCGCCCAAAAAGGCCGGGGGCGGCGCGTCGCGTGACGTGCCACCCCCGGCTGAGAAATGGGGAGCAGGTTATGTGAGCGGGGCAGCCCCGCGAGCCGCTAGTCCAGACGACGGGTCT
>CABUVC010000151.1 GCA_902494855.1 uncultured Collinsella sp. | reverse complement strand
GGTCGAAATATCGGCATGTCCCAAAATCTCCTGCAGCACACGCAGGTCGGCACCGCCCGCGAGCATGTGGGTGGCAAAGGAGTGGCGCAAGGTATGGGGATGGAGCCCCACCAGCCCCACCTGACGCCCATACCGCTCGCATATCGCATGCACGGCCTGGCGCGACAGGCGACGTCCGTTCTTATTTAAAAAGACCGCCGAGGTCTCGGTTCCGCGGGCATGGGCCGCCAAGCGAGAACGTCCCTCAGTTACATAGAGCATCAGAGCTCGCGCCGCGCTTCCCACCAGCGGGGACAGGCGTTCCTTTGAGCCCTTACCGCGAACGAGTACAAAGCCATCGTCAATATGGATATCGCCCACATCGAGCCCCACCAACTCGCTCACACGCAAACCGCATCCGTAGAGCACTTCCAAGATGGCATGGTCGCGCAAGCCCATCTCGCCCTCGGGGAAGTCTTGATCGAGCAGAGCCGAGACATCCTCCACCGATAGATACTCCGGCAAACGCTCAGCCTTTTTAGGCAGGCGCAACGCCGCCGTTGGATTTTGGGCTACAGCCCCATCGCGCACCAAAAAGGCATGCAGGCCCTTCACGGCTGCAAGCGCACGCTCCACCGAGGCATCGGAATAGCCCCCATCGCGACGGTCGGCAACAAAGCCCTCCACGACCTGACGAGTCACCTCTTCAAAAGACACAATACCCGCCCGCTCCAGATAGGCGCAGTACGTCGTCAGGTCACGACGATAGGCCGCAATCGTGTTGCGCGCCAAACCCCGCTCGACCGCGAGGTAATCGAGATACTCCCCCGCCGCCACGGCGAGCGACGAGGGAGTAGCTTCGGTATGTTCCTTATTCGCCGGCACCCTTAGTCCGTAGCGAGGTTCATGGGCGTCACCTGCAGACGGTCGACACCCTCGTGCTGGCCGATCGAAGCGCGTACGAACTCGCGGAACAGCGGCTGCGGGTTGGTCGGGCGGCTCTTGAACTCGGGATGAGCCTGGGTTGCCACATACCACGGATGCACGTCGCGCGGCAGCTCGACCATCTCGACCAGGCGCTCGTCGGGCGACAGGCCCGAGATAACCAAACCGGCGTCCTCGAGCTGGTCGCGGAAGGCGTTGTTGAACTCAAAGCGATGACGGTGACGCTCGTAGACGAGCTCCTCGCCATATGCCTCGCGAGCGAGGGTATCGGCGGCGAGCTTGCACGGATAGGCGCCCAGGCGCATGGTGCCGCCCTTCTCGGTCACGTCCTCCTGCGAGCTCATCAGATCGATGACGCTAAACGGGCCGTCCGGATCGAACTCGGAGGAGCTGGCGCCGGCAAGGCCGACGACATTGCGCGCAAATTCGCACACGGCCACCTGCATACCCAGGCAAATGCCCAGATACGGAATCTTGTGCTCACGGGCAAACTCGGCCGCGAGGATCTTGCCCTCCAGGGCGCGCTTGCCAAAGCCGCCGGGGACCAGGATGCCCGAGGCGTCGCCCAGAACCTCGGAGACATTCTGCTCGTCAAGGCTCTCGCCGTCGACCAGCTGGACGTCCACATGGCGATCGTAGAAGACGCCCGCATGGTGCAGGGCCTCGATAACCGACAGGTACGCATCGGGCAGCTGCGTGTACTTGCCCACGACGGCGATCTTCACCTTGTCGGCGTGATGGTTGGCGTGATTCTGTTTGCGCAGGAACTCGTTCCACTCGCTCATGTCGCGCTCACGCGGGTCCAGACCCAGGCGCTCGCAAATGCGCAGGTCAAAGTCCTGCTCGGCAAGCAGCTGCGGAACATCGTAAATGCTCGCGCAGTCCTCGTTGGTAAAGACGCAATCGGTGTCGACGTCGCAGAAGCTTGCAATCTTTCCGCGGATAGCGTCATCGATATGGTGGTCGGAGCGCAGCACGATGATATCGGGCTGGATGCCAAAACTGCGGAGCTCCTTGACGGAATGCTGCGTGGGCTTGGTCTTGACCTCGTGGGCGGCGGCGATATAGGGAACGAGCGACACGTGGATGTAGCAGACGTTCTCGGGGCCGGCCTCCTTGCGGTACTGGCGGATGGCCTCGACAAACGGCTGCGACTCGATGTCGCCGATCGTGCCGCCCAGCTCGGTGATGACCACATCGGAGCCGGTCTGCTCCTCGATGCGGCGGAACTTGTCCTTAATGGCGTTGGTGACGTGGGGAATCACCTGCACGGTACCGCCCAGAAAGTCGCCGCGACGCTCACGGGCGATTAGACTTTTGTAGATGGCACCGGTCGTAAAGTTGGAATCGCGGGTCAGGTTCTCATCAATAAAGCGCTCGTAATGACCCAGGTCCAGGTCGGACTCGTAACCATCCTCGGTAACGAAGACCTCACCATGCTGGAACGGGCTCATGGTACCGGGGTCGACGTTCAGATACGGGTCGGCCTTCTGCATCGTTACTTTGTAGCCACGTGACTTGAGCAGACGGCCCAGCGAGGCCGCGGTGATACCCTTGCCCAGGGACGAAACCACGCCACCGGTTACGAACACATGCTTGGTCATATTGAGTTACCTGCGCTTCCCGTAGAAGTTGTTTATCCACATCTTACGGGTCTTCATTGTAATACTCGCGCCGCGGACCGTTCGCAATTTTTCTCGCGTGCGATTGCATTTCTCAATCTTGAAACAAAACGCCGCCCGGTTTCCCAGGCGGCGTCGCTATGGCAAGGGTTACATGCTGCTATCGATCAGCAACCTCGTCCTCAAGCATTTCTTGAACGAGCATGCCGGTACGGACGCCCTCAAGATACCACTCGCCACGTTCGGTGAGGCAAATGCCATTTGCAAGCTGACCGCCGTCGTCGCTATAACGCGAGACGACATCAATCATGCCTTCGGAATCCAAGCGATCGATTGCGGCGCGGGCACGATACGGCGAAACCCCCACGCGCTCGGCAAGCGTTTTGCGCGAGAAACCATACGGCCCGCCATTGTCTTCGGTTTGCTGGTCGATCTCCATCAACACCAGCACCTCAACACGCTTCATATCGTTGACACTCGCACGACCCTTGCCTGCCATAGCAGCCTCCTCAAACCGAGCACGAGCATCTAACGCGCCGTGCGCGACCGACACACCTCACGATGGCAGGTAATATCCATCATGCGGCATCCCGCTAAGGATGAAACAGTTACGGTTATTGTATACCGCTCAAATTGTTTCTAGGCAGGTAAACAGCTATTTTTCGCCGAAATAGGCGCTTTATTGATCAAAAAGCCGTACCGGGCGCTAACCCGATACGGCCAAAATGCAATGCAATTACCGCGGTGCTTCAAACTTAGCGATGGAAGAAACCGCGGCGCTCAAACTTGGGCTCGCAGCACACGTTGATACCCAGTTTGCGCAGTACCGTCTCGTCCGTCGGCGAGATAATCACGCTAAAGAAGGCATCGCAACCGCGCAGCTGCTCCAGGCCCGAAAGGACGCGAGCGGCCGTCTCACTCGTGGCCGAGGTGATCGACAGCGCCATAAGCGTCTCGTCGGTGTGGAGGCGCGGGTTTTTGCTGCCCAGGAAATGCGTCTTGAGCTTGCTGATGGGCTCGATCGCCTCATCGCTGATAACCTCGAGCTCAAGGTCGACGCCCGAGACGTGCTTGAGGGCGTTCATAATGAGCGAACTTGCGGCGCCCAGGCGCGTGGAGGTCTTACCGGTCACCACGGAGCCATCGGGCATGACCATGGCACCCACGGGACCACCCGTCAGTTGCTCCCTGGTGAGGGCCGCCGAGCGCGCCGGTGAGTAGTTCTTATCGATGCCGGCTTTCTTCATAATAATCTTGAGACGGTCGACTTGCTCATCGCCCACGCCGGTACGGCGCACATTTTCGACCGCGGTAAAGTAGCGGCGGACAATCTCCATCTTGGAAGCGTCGCGGCAGGCATCGTCATCGGTGATGGCAAAGCCGACCATATTGACGCCCATGTCCGTAGGGCTCTGGTAGGGGCTCTTGCCCAGGATCTTTTCCATCAGGGCACGGACTACCGGGAAGGCCTCGACGTCGCGGTTGTAGTTGACCGTGGTCTTGTTGTAGGCCTCAAGGTGGAACGAATCGATGATATTGGCGTCGTCGAGGTCAGCCGTGGCGGCCTCGTAGGCAATATTGACCGGATGCGTCAGAGGAAGATTCCAGACCGGGAAGGTCTCGAACTTGGCATAGCCGGCGGCGGTACCGTGCTTATGCTCGTGATACAGCTGCGAGAGGCAAGTAGCGAGCTTGCCCGAGCCGGGGCCGGGTGCCGTCACGACAACGAGCGGACGCGTGGTCTCGACAAACTCGTTCTTGCCGTAGCCATCGTCGGACACGATCAGATCGACATCGTGCGGGTAGCCCTCG
>CABUVC010000150.1 GCA_902494855.1 uncultured Collinsella sp. | reverse complement strand
GTGAGTTTTTGACCTCGCTGTTAAACCTGGCGCGCAAAAACGACGTTGAGCTGCCGAGCGTGGTGACGATGTTCGCGCGCGGCATGGTGACGCTCGAGGGCTTGCTGACCGAGTATATGCCCAACGTCAACATGATCCAGATCATTCAGACGCATATCAAAAACGAAAAAAGCACCTATGCGCGTGTGCGCGATATGGGGCGCGATCTTGCCGCGAGCAGCTATCGCGCGGCGAAGGGCTCGCTCGAGGCGGCCGAGTATCTGGGCCTGGCTTCGCGCATGCTCACGCGCGGCCAGCTTAAGGTAAACACGCAGATCATGAGCAGCGATAAGGCGCTGCGACAGCTGGGCGGAATTATCGACCGCATGTCGATGGCAATTGTGATCGCTGGTCTGTTTATCGGTTCGTCGGTGGTGTACTACGCACGCATCGAGCCGGTTGTGTTTGGCATCCCAGTCATTGGCTTTATGGGCTACGTGAGCGCGCTGGTGCTGGCGCTTATGCTGGGCCGCAATATCTGGCTCAACAGTCACGGCGGCAAGCACTAGAGGCTGCGACCGTCACCGCATTTTCCTATCGCAAACAATAGCTTTTACCTTGGGCTTCGCCTGCGTGCGAGGCCCTCTTGCGTGATACCATATTGACGGTAATAATCGATGGCCTAGATGGTGGTGCGGAGACGCACGAATGCGCGGTTTTCCTGCGCGTTTGGGAGAATCGGGGTGCAAGTCCCCGGCTGTACCAGTAACCGTAATTCCTCTTGGCTCGGGATGTTCGCGTCGCAGATCGGACGACGTGCCCGAGTCGTTAAGGTTAAGTCGGATCGCCTCCCATCTTGCATGCGGCTTCGGCGTATGCCGCCGGTGTGCATAGGGCTCTGGAGGGAAGGGGGACCCCGATGGGGGAACTCGAGCGCAACATGCGCGATGACGTGGGGCAGCCTCAAGGCAACGCTCCAAGTACAGACAATGGGGGACAATTGGATATGTTTGAGGACGAGCGCGAGCGCGTCTCGCATCGCCGTGGCGCAATTGCGCGCGGCGTAGCCAAGCGCGGCCTGGTGGCATTCCTGGCCTTCGCGATGGCCTTTGGCACCACGCCGGCTCAGCTGTGGGCCGAGGGTGCCGAGGACATTGCCGAGGCTGTGGCTCAGGCTACGACGCCGGACGAGGGTGCAGCGCCTGCGGACGGTGCTGCCGACGGTGTCGTTTCTGAAACCGGCTCTAACGCGAGCGATGCGTCGGTTAACGATGGCGCTTCGGCGAATGCCGCAGATAGCAACGGCGTAGCGTCGGACGATTCTGCCGCAGTCGAGGCTCCTACTGCTTCGCCGGATTCATCCGAACAGAACGTCAAAAGTGTTGTAGCCGCTTCCGATGAGGCTGAATCTCAGCCTACCGAAGCCGCAAGCCAAGAGGTCGCGGCCACGTGCTCCGTCGTCGGCACCGACGCCAAGGGCGCCCAGCAGACCTGGGCCGCCGCGCAGCAGATCGCTCTGAAGGAGGGCTCGACCGCGGCCGACCTCTCCGAGCAGCTCTTCAGGCAGGCCGGCCTCAAGGCCGACTACGACCCCAACGGCTCCTGGGGCTGGGCGCTCAACTCGATCACGTCGCCCTTCGACGCGGGCCGCACGCTCGCCTACGACCCGGCGACCGGCGCGCACTGGCAGCTGTTCGTCAACGGCAGCGTCTCCGCGGTCGGCGCCGGCGGCTACACGCTCAAGGACGGCGACTCCGTCGTCTGGTGCTACCCGAAGTACGGTGACCCCGCGCCCGCCAATCAGATTTCCGTTAGCTGCACCGTTGTCGGCCAGGACGCCTCGGGCGCTCAGCAGACATGGGCGCAGCCCACGACAGCTTTGGTGGAAGAGGGCACGACCGCTGCTGATCTTTCCGAGCAGGCCTTTAAAAAGGCCGGCATTGGCGCCAAAACGGGGAAAGGCACGTACGGCTGGTATCTCGAGTCGCTGACTTCACCGTTCAACAAGACCGTGACGCTTTCGAGCGAGAAAGTTAACGAAAACACTTGGAAATTCTGGCAGTTCTTCGTTAACGGTCAGGCGGCCAATGTCGGCGCGGGCAATTACACACTCAAGGCCGGGGACAAGGTTACCTGGGTCTATGGCTTTGATGGAACCATGCCCGGCCAGGTTTCCGTTTCAATGGAGATCATCGGTAAGAAGGATGAGAAGGCGCAGCGCTGGGCCGATCCTTCGACGCAGGTGTTTGTCGAGGGCACGACGATCAAGGACGCTTCCGCTGCCTACTTCGATGCCATTGGCATTGAGTCCAAGATGTACGACCAATTTGGTTATTGGGGTGTTCATAGTCTTGTCTCCCCGCTTGATGGCACCGAGCTGTCGGGTGCATGGTCGTTCTTTGTTAATGGCGTTCCCGGGCCTCAGCTCGATAGCGATTACGTGGTCAGGTCGGGCGACAAAATCGTCTGGGCTTACGCCCCTGGCGACACCGTTCCTAATCCCGATGAAGTCGTAGTCGATCCGAGCGCTTCGCGCCCGACCGATTGGAAAGCCGACTGGAGTGGCAATTCCAATGCGGTGGTCAAGAACGTGTCCACGCCTACGGGCACGCTGGCAAGCTCTTGGACGTTCGATTGGAGGGCCTACTCGGGTGCCACGTATCCCAATGCGAGCGAGCCTATTGTCGTGAACGGCAACGTTTACCTTGCCGTGAACAAGCGTTTGCTTAAGATCGACGCCGAGTCGGGCAAGGTGCTTGCCGAGTCGAACCTTCAGACTGCGATTGGCTACACCACGCGTCCGATTTATACGAAAGGCTTGGTCATCGTCCCGCTCGACGGCGGTGCGGTCCAGGCTCTGACGGCCGATACGCTGACGACGGTTTGGGTCACTGACTCTGTGAGCAAATCTGCCCAGTCAAATTCCCAGTTGACGGTCGATGGCAACTATCTCTACGTTGGCACCGTTGATGTCGACTATGGAACGAGTACGTACAATAACGGTCATCTGACGCGTATTAATATACTGACCGGCGCTGTTTCTTGGCAGCATGTTAATGCTGATGAGGGCTACTACTGGACGAGCGCTACAGTGGGCGACGGCTATATTCTGGTTCCGACGAGTGCAGGTACCGTTGAGATGCTGAGCAAGTCGACGGGTGATGTGCTCGGCAGCGTTTCGGTTGGTGCCATCGTCAACTCCAGCTGTGTACTGTCCAAAGACGGCAAGCATGCCTATGTGATCTCGCGTGACGGCAAGCTCCACGTGCTGGCACTGTCGGACGCAAACGCAAGGGCCTCTTCGCGCATTTCCGAAGAACGCGTCATCGATCTTGGTCTTACGGGTTGTGCCTGCATGCCCACGCTGTATGGCAATAAGCTGATTGTCGGTGGCGAGGTTTCTGGCGGTTCGGCGCTGGCGATTGTCGACCTTGATAATGACTTTGCTACGACGTTGGTTTCGTCTGCCGATGGCTCTGTGCTTCCTGCCGGTGGCATTAAGGGCGCACCGCTCGTGAGTGTCCAGGCGGATGACACGTACGTTTATTTCACTGTCAACTATGGTGCGACTTCCGACTATGTGAACTACACCTCGGGCGGTGGCGTGTATCGCTACAAGATGGGTGACGCACAGGCGACCGGTGCGTTTAGCGCGGCGGGACACAACAATTACTGTGACTCGCCGATTGCCTGCGATGCCAAGGGTAACCTCTACTACATCAACGATTCCGGCACGCTTTTCAAGCTGAGTGGTGGCGTTAAGGTCTCGTTTGAGACTGGCGAGGGTTCTAAGGTCGACTTCCAGACTACGGCCGATGGCAAGCTGGTCAAGCCGGCCGATCCGACGCGCGATGGCTATACTTTCGGCGGTTGGTATACCGATGAGGCTTGCACGCAGGCGTATGACTTTATCGCGCCGGTGACGGCCGATCTGACGCTGTATGCCAAGTGGACCAAGAATGCCGTTAACCCTGGCGGCAATGGCGGTTCTGGCACTAATGGTGGCAACGGTGGCGCTGGCAACGGTTCCGGCGCTGGCGCTGGCACTGGCACGGGTTCCGGCTCCGGCTCTAAGGGCCAGCAGGCCGGCGGCGCTATCGCCCCGGGTCATAAGCCGACGACCAAGACGACGGTGTCGACCAAGACCGAGACCAAGGACAACAAGTCCGACAAGAAGGACACCGATAAGTCCGATAAGAAGGACGAGAAGAAGTCTGACAAGAAGGACAGCAAGTCCGACAAGAAGTCCGATTCCAAGTCCGATACGGGTGCTGTTTCCACGACCACTGCTAAGAAGTCCTCTAGTGCTTCCGAGCAGGAGACTGGCACCAATCCGCTCGCCATCGTTGGCATCGCCGCCGGCGTGATTGGCCTCGCGCTCATC
>CABUVC010000149.1 GCA_902494855.1 uncultured Collinsella sp. | reverse complement strand
TTCCCGACGGCCCAGTTTGAGGTTCTAGCTGCCAAGGCCGCCATCCTTGCCGGTTCGGTCACCGCTGCCGTGCTCGGCATGATCTACATGAGCGTGGTCTGCAAGCACCCCGCGCCCAAGGACGAGTAAGGGCACATACAAGTTTGAAAACGCCGCCTGTGAACACCATCACAGGCGGCGTTTTAGTCACTGGGTAGTCATTGGGGACGTACTTAAATGAGTGGTTCTATTCATTTAAGTACGTCCCCAATGAGTGGGGTTATTCTACCGTTCCGTAGACGGCGCCCCAGCCGTGGGCAGCCAAGGCGGAGTTGAGTTGGTCGCACAGCGACCGGCGATCGTAGCAGCCGGGCGGCAAAAGGTTCACGATTTCCATGAGGTCGGGTGCCAAGTCGACGATTTCGGCCTGTACGATCAGATCCAGGCGGTCGATGGCGTGGCGGTCGTAAAACAGTCCGTCGACCAGGCGCTGCAAGTCGCCGAATTCCTCGGCCTGAAACGATCCGTACTCCATAGTGCCTCCTTGGGCGCCCCACGCCGGCATGCGCGGCGATTCGTAATTGATTGCGATGAACTTAATCTATCACGGCTTCATAACGTTGCGACGATGGCGGTCTATACTTAGACGAACTGCAACGTACCGCTTCGCGAAAGGTCGCACCCCATGCAGACGATCTACCAGAAGATGGAAACCACCGAACTCGATGCCGCCATCGAGGCGCTTAAAGCCGAGGTTGCCGAGGTCAAGGCCAAGGGCCTGGCGCTCGACATGGCGCGCGGCAAGCCGTCGCCCTCCCAGGTGAACATTTCTCGCCCCATGCTCGATATCCTCAATGCCGATGCCGATCTGCACGACGGCAATGTCGACTGCTCCAACTACGGTTGCTTCGAGGGCATTCCCTCGGCACGCAAGCTGGCGGGGGAGTTCCTGGGTTGTCCTGCCGAGCAGACGCTCGTACTGGGCTCATCGAGCCTGCTGATCGAGCACGATATCGCCGGTATGTTCTGGCGTTGCGGCTCGTGCGGCAGCGACCCTTGGGAGGCTTACGAGGCAGCGCACGACGGCAAGAAGGTCAAGTTCCTGTGCCCCGTTCCCGGCTACGATCGCCACTTTGGCATCACCGCCGACTTGGGCATCGAGAACGTCCCCGTCGCGATGACCGACAACGGCCCCGACATGGACGAGGTTGAGCGCCTGGTTGCCACCGACGACTCCATCAAGGGCATCTGGTGCGTGCCCAAGTATTCCAACCCCACGGGCATCACCTTTAGCGAGGACACTGTGCGTCGCCTGGTCGAGATGCCCACGGCCGCGCCCGATTTCCGCATCTTCTGGGACAACGCCTACTGCGTGCACGACCTGTACGACGAGACCGACGAGCTCGCCAACATCTTCGATCTTGCCCGCGCGGCGGGCACCGAGGACCGCGTGGTGGCATTCGCCTCGACGTCCAAGATCACCTTCCCGGGCGCCGGCATCGGCTTTATCGGTGCGAGCCCCGCGGTTATCGCGGAGTTCTCCAAGCGCCTGAAGGCCGGCCTCATCAGCGCCGATAAGCTCAACCAGCTGCGCCACGTGCGCTTCCTTCCCACCATCGAGGCGGTCAAGGAACACATGAAAAAGCATGCCGAGTTCCTGCGCCCGCGCTTTGAGGCCGTTGAGCGCAAGCTCACCGAGGGTCTGGGCGATACGGGTTGCGCCACTTGGACGCATCCCCGCGGCGGCTACTTTGTGAGCTTCGATGGTCCCGAGGGCTCGGCTCAAAAGGTCGCCGCGCTTTGCGCAGACCTGGGCGTTAAGCTCACGCCGGCCGGTGCCACCTGGCCCTATGGCAAGGATCCGCGCGACACCAACATCCGCATCGCGCCGAGCTATCCCACGGTCGAGGACCTGGAGGCCGCGCTCGATGTGCTGGTGCTGGCCGTTAAGCTTGTTGCTGCCGAGCTTGCGCGTGCCGAGCGCGCCTAACGCGCGGCTTCCCGTACTATCCGCACTCTCGATACGTAAAGGAGCGTATACATGGATTTGGGTATTTCCACCAACCCCACGCCAGAGCTCTACACCATTAAGGTCACCGGCGAGATTGATATCTCTAACGCCGATAGCCTGCGCAATGCCATCGACCTGGCGCTCGAGCAGCCCACTGAGGCCGTTGAGCTCGATTTTGCCCAGGTGAGCTACATCGATTCGACGGGCATTGGCGTGCTCGTGGGCGCCGCGCACCACGCGGTCGAACATGGTAAGCGCTTTAGCTGCGTCAACGTGCAGCCCCCGGTGATGCGCGTGGTTCAGCTGTTGGGCGTCGACCAGGAGATTTCGATCACCGCTGCATAATCTTTGCCCCCAAAAGGGCGTGCCGTTTGGCATATGTTTGTGATGCGCTCGGACGTTTTGGCGTCCGGGCGCTATACTTGACCGAATGAATAGACGAGTTCCGGCCGAATGGCGCGGTGCGGGCTCGACTCACATCGAGCCTTGGAGGTATGTGTGTTTGGTATTGGAGAGGGTGAGCTCGCGATCATCGTGGTCTTCGGCTTTTTGCTGTTTGGCCCGGATAAGCTCCCGCAGATGGGCCGCACGATCGGCCGTGCTATCCGTCAGTTCCGCGAGACGCAGGAAAAGATGACGGCCGTTGTTCAGTCCGAGATTATCGATCCGGTGAGCGAGGCCGCGTCGGCCCCGGTCAAGCCCAAGAAGGCTGCTGCGACCGACGACGATTCCGATGCGGACGAGGATGCCGCCGAGACGGCAGCGCCCGCCAAGAAGGAGACCTTTGCCGAGCGTCGCGCCCGTCTTGCTGCCGAGAAGGCCGCAAGCGAGGGTGCTGCTGAGGGCGAAGGCGCTGCCGAGGATACCAGTGCCGAGGGTACTGCCGCTGCGGCTGAGTCCGAGGCCGCCACTGCCGATGCGCCCGCGGAGTCCGAACCTGCTGCAGAGCCGGAGCCCGAGCCGGCAGAGCCCACGACGGCCGACCTTTATGCCCGTCGTCCCCGCAAGCGCAAGGCCGTCGTCGACCAGCTCGCTCGCGAGCTCGAGGCCGAGGACGACGCCGCTGCCGCCGACGCCCCGAAGGGAGGCGATGAGTAATGCCTATCGGACCTGCGCGCATGCCGCTCTTCGATCACCTGGGAGAGCTCCGTCGCCGTTTGACCATCGTGGTCGTGTCGGTGTTTGCTGCCGCCATCGTGCTGTATTTCGCCACGCCCGTGGTGCTCGACATCTTGGAAGACCCCATCCGCTCCTTTGTGCCGGACGGTAAGTTCTACATCACCACCACGCTCGGCGGCTTTGGCCTGCGCTTCTCGCTGGCCATCAAGATGGCCGTTGTCATGTGCACGCCCATGATCATCTGGCAGATCCTGGCGTTTTTCCTGCCGGCGCTGCGCCCCAACGAGCGCAAGTGGGTCGTGCCCACGGTGCTCGCCTCGACGGTGCTGTTCTTCCTGGGCGCCATCTTCTGCTACTTCATCATTATCCCGGCAGGCTTTGAGTGGCTTATCGGCGAGACCTCGGCCGTCGCTACGGCGCTGCCCGATCTGGAGAACTACGTCAACATGGAGCTGCTCTTTATGATCGGCTTTGGTGTGGCGTTTGAGCTGCCGCTCATCATCTTCTACCTGTCCGTTTTCCACATCGTGTCCTATGCGGCCTTCCGCAGCGCCTGGCGCTACGTGTACGTAGGCCTGCTCGTGGGTTCGGCTGTGATCACGCCCGACGGCTCGCCCGTCACGCTGGGCCTTATGTACGGTGCCCTGCTTTCGCTCTACGAGATCTCGCTCGCTATTGCCCGCGTGGTCATTACCGCGCGCGAGGGCAAGGAGGGCCTGTTTGTGAGCCGCCTGGACCTGTTCTCGGACGACGAGGACGACGAGGAGTAAATCGGTATGCACGAGGTTGGCATTGTCAACGGCATACTCGATACAGTGATTCGCGCGGCGCGTGGGGCGGGGGCCTCGCGCGCCGTTTTGGTAACGCTGCGTATCGGGGATATGACCGAGGTCGTGCGCGAGGCGCTCGACTTTGCCTGGGAGACATTTCGCGACGAGGACCCGCTCACGAAGGGCTGCGAGCTTGCCGTGGAGGAGGTCCATCCACAAAGCGAGTGCCTGGACTGCGGCGAGGTCTTTGAGCACGACCGCTTTCATTGCCGCTGCCCCCAATGTGGCGGCGCCAACGTGCGCCTACTGCACGGCCGCGAGCTCGACATCGCCAGTATCGAAATCGAAACCCCCGACAATTAGCCCGCCAGCCATCTAGTGATGGGGTATAAAGGGGCCAAAGTAAGGAGCGCTGAGTATGGCCGAGAAAACGATCGATATCGCGTCGCCGATCCTGTCGCGCAACGAGCGCCTGGCAGATCAGCTGC
>CABUVC010000148.1 GCA_902494855.1 uncultured Collinsella sp. | reverse complement strand
GTGAGCGCCGCGGGCACGCCCGTGATCACGCCCACGCAGCCGATGACGGCAACCACGGCGTAGATGATGTTATTGATAAAGCGCGTACCGGGGTTGGAAAGCGAGCCCATAAACTGCGCGCGCTCGCCTGCCGCATAAAGCTCGGCGTTGAGGGCGTCGAAGCGCTGCTGAGCGCTCGGGCCGTAGGCAAACGCGTCCACGAGCTTTTGCTCGCCCACATACCCCTCGATATGGCCGCCGAGCTGGCCCTGGATGCGCTGTTGGGCCGTAAAGCTCTTATTTGAGAGCTTGGCGATGGCGCCGGCCGCAAAGATGGAAAGCGGTGTGACGAGCACCACCACAAGCGTCATGGTCAGGTTGATGGAGAGCATAAACGCGAGCGTGCCCACGATGGTAATAACGCCGGTAAAGAGCTGCGTGAAGCCCTGCAGCAGACCGTCGCCCACCTGATCGACGTCGTTGACCACGCGGCTCATGAGGTCGCCGTGGGCATGGCTGTCGATAAAGCCGAGCGGCATACGGCTGAGCTTGTCGCTCGCCTCCACGCGCATGTCACGCACCGTCTCGTAGGACAGGCGGTTGACGCAGTAGCCCTGCAGCCACTGGAAGGCCGCGGCACCTACGACGACAATCGCGAGCTTGGTGACAAGCGGCAGCAGTGCATCGAAATTCACCTGGCCCGCGGCAACGATCAGGTCGATGCCCTCACCGATAAGGATAGGCGTGTAGAGCTGCAGAATCACCGAGATGGCGGCGCTCACAAACGACGCCGTAAACGAAATACGGTGCGGACGGACGTAACCCATCAGGCGGCGGGTCACCGCGCCCACGGGATAGCGCTCGGGGTCGCCGGGCTGACGCGGGCCGTCACCCAGATCGTTGAGGCTATCGTTGCCGGACACGTTGGCGGTCATCGTGGCGACCGAACCGGAAGAAGTGTACGGATTCATTTAGCAGCCCTTCTTTGCGCAGGCGGATGCGGGGGCGGTCGGAGCGGACGCGGGCGTCGTGCTCCCCTGCTGGCCCTCGAGTTCCTCGCGGCGCAGCTGCGACTGGCAAATCTCGCGATAGAGCTGGCAGGTCGTGTACAGCTCATCGTGCGTGCCCAGGCCCGCAACCGAGCCGTGGTCGAGTACGCAGATCATATCGGCGTCGCGCACGGTCGAGACGCGCTGGCTCACAATCACCGTCGTGAGCGGCAGCCCGCCCTCGGCGGCACCGCGCACGCTGCGCTCGCGAATGGCATGGCGAAGCGCCGCATCAGTCTTAAAGTCGAGCGCCGAGGCGGAGTCGTCCATGATCAGGAGCTGTGGCGAACCCACCAGGGCGCGCGCGATAGTCAGGCGCTGGCGCTGACCGCCGCTAAAGTTCTTGCCGCCCGCCTCGACCGGGGCATCCAGGCCTTGGGGCTTGTTGCGCACGAACTCGCTCGCCTGCGCCATGTCGAGCGCCGCCCAGAGCTCCTCGTCGGTCGCCGCCTCGTTGCGCCAGGTCAGGTTGCTGCGGATGGTGCCGCTCACCAGCGACGCGCGCTGCGGAACGGTCGCGACCACGTGGCGCAGCTGATCGAGCGGCCAGGTGCGCACGTCGGCGCCCATCACGCTCACACTGCCGGCGCCCGCATCGTACAGACGCGGGATAAGCGAGACGAGCGTGGACTTACCGCTGCCCGTTCCGCCTATAATGCCGAGCGTTTTGCCCAGCGGCAGCTCCAGGGTCACATCGTCAACAGCATTTGCCGCGCCCGCGCCAAACGAAAAGCTCGCATGCTCAAAGCTCAGCGCGGAAACCGGAGTGGCGCCACTTGCCAGGTCACTCGACTCGGGCAGCGCGACCAGCTGGTTGCCCTCGTCCGTAATGCTCGGCTCGCAATTGAGCACCTCGTTGATACGTGACGCGCTGGCACTCGCCTTGGTAAAGACCACGACCAGGTTGGCGACGTACACGATGGAGGTGAGGGTCTGCGTCATGTAGTTCACAAACGCCATGACCTGGCCCTGCGTGAGCTCGCCCACGTTGACCTGGATGCCGCCCACCCACAGGATGGCGCACACGCCCAGGTTCATCACGAGAAACGTGACAGGGTTGAGAATCGACGAAAGCTTGCCCACCACGATGGCGGTATTGGCCTGGTCGTCGGCGGCCTGGGCAAAGCGCTCGCGCTCGTGGTCTTCGCGCACAAACGCACGAACCACGCGGGCGCCCGAAAGACCTTCGCGGCAGATAAGCGCGATGCAATCGAGCTTTGCCTGCAGCTGCTTGTAGTAGGGAATGCAGCGCGCCATGACAAACCAAAACACCAGGCCGATAGCGGGCGTGCAGATCAAAAAGATGATGCCGAGCTTAAGGTCGATGGCAAGGGCCGCGACCATGGAGCCCACCGCCAGGAAAGGCCAGCGGATGAGCATGCGCACGCCCAGCGCCACGGCAAGCTGGACCTGGTTGACGTCGTTGGTGATGCGTGTGATGAGCGAGGGCGTGCCAAAGCGGTCGAGCTCGGCATAGCTCAGCTTGTTGATGTGCTGGTAGAGTGCGCCGCGAATGTCAGTACCCATGCCCTGCGAGGTGAGCGCCGCCATCTTTTGGCAGACGAGCGTAAACGAGATGCCGATCACAGCCATGGCGCCAAGTACCATGCCGTAGTGGATAACGGCATTAACGTCGTGCGAGCCAATGCCCTTATCGATCATCTGGGCAATCACCAGCGGCGTCAGCAGGTCAAAAATCACTTCGATCAACTTGCACGCAGGGCCAATCACCATATATCGGCGAAACTTACCACCAAAACGCCTGAGCAACTCAATCATAAAAAGGCGCTCCCTATCATCATTCACACTCAATTCGAATCATGATAGTACGGTGAGCCCAAAAGAAGCGTAAACAACTCGTCATTTCTAATGGGATTCGGTTTCCAGAGAAGCGGAGAGGTGCGCATGCCCGGTCAGCGGCGCGCCAATCGCCTGATATACTTACATTAGTGCTACCAGCCGAGCCGCCGACCCTTGAAATGAGGTGCCGAGATGAACGACATTCTCGCAAGAAGAGCAAGACGAGCAACTGTGGGCATCGCCCTTTCCGCGGCACTTGTCGCGGGAATCGCCCCCGTAACGGCGATCGCGGCAGAAACCAGCTCCCCCACCGGTGCAGTTGCCTTGCAGACGAAAGATGCGACCGCCGCAAAAGAAAAAGCGTATGCAGCCATGCAGGAAGCGCTCAAAAACCTCGAGGCCGCAAAAGACGCCGCAAGTCTCGAGAAAATTGCGAGATTCAATGATGACATTGCCCGTTTTCAAGAGCTCCGCGACAAGATGGCGGCGCAAGCCGCCGAATTGAGGGAATCCCTCCCCACCATGCAAGCGGACATCGATGCAGCCCAAGCCAAAAACGACGAGGCCATCAACCGGGTAAGCAAGCTCCAGGAAAAATTAGACAACAAACTTGAGGAGCTTAAGGCAGTCGAAGCACTCGGCGACGAGGAGCTTGCCGAAACTATTAAACAGCAAATAAAGTCGTTGCACCAAGAGATCGTAACGGCAAAAGCGCGAGTTGACTTTTGCGAAATGGAGCTCCGCGAGGCCCAGGACCGCCTCAAAAGGCAGGAAAGACAAGTTAATGACCGTGAGCGTGATGCAGAGAAGTATAAAGCCCATATCGACCAGTTCACAGCCTGGCGAGATGCGCTCCTCGACAATTTGGAAAAGGCGCAAACGGCCTATGACGACGCCTGCAAAGCATACGAAGAGGCAAAAGCTGCAGCAGACAAGGCCACCTCGCCCGAGATAACGCAACCGGCAGAGACGACACCGCCCGCCGGCTCAGCGCAGCCGGCCGAGGCGACACAGCCCACCGGCTCGTCCGCGACCGGCAAAAATACCCCGCCAAGCTCCATCAAGCAAGCGAACTCGAGCAGCGGCAAGCAAGCAGATACGACCGCTGGCAAGCTCGCGAACACGGGCGACGCAGCGCCGAGCGCAATCGCACTCGCAGGAATCGCCGCCGCAGGCCTCGGAATAACCGCCGCGGGCGTACGCCGCCTCAAGAACTCAAAATAGCCGCCAGAGCATACTACCTTCGCCAATCCACAAACCCAGAGACAAAAAGAGGCCCGTTTCCCCAACCCAGGGAAACGGGCCTCTTTACTTGTAAAAACAAATGGTAATGCCGCCGTCTCTTGAACCACGCAGCCATCAATGCCCAGACAACACTAGCAAGCCGCGTTCCTTAAGGGATAGATTTAATGGCTGTTAATCAAGGGGTATACGCGCACGCCCGATCAATGGCGGGCAAACCGCTTGGTATACTTACATTAGTGCTACCAAGTTAGTCGCCGACCCTTGAAATGAGGTGCCGAGATGAACGACATTCTCGCAAGAAGAGCAAGACGAGCAACTGTGGGCATCGCCC
>CABUVC010000147.1 GCA_902494855.1 uncultured Collinsella sp. | reverse complement strand
CGCGACGATCTGGCCAAGGGTGACCCTCAGGCGCTCCAAGGCCTCACCATCGGCTGCAACTCTGGCGTTATGCAAACTATCGTCGGCCAGCAGTGGCTCGCCAACGAAGACGTTACCTGCACCTATAAAGAAATCGACACCGGCAGCGCCCTCTTTGAGGCGCTTGCAGACGGCGAGGTCGACGCCGTCATCATGAACGACACCATTTCGTCGCCCGATGCGTCACCCATGTTCTACGTAGGCTCGAGCGACTACTTTTTTGCCGTTCCTAAAAGCCGCCCTGACCTGATGAACGACATCAACGCCGCCATGACGACCATCGCCCGCGATAACCCGCGCTATAACGAGGAAGTCAAATCGAGTTACTCGACCCAAAACAGTGGCTCGTCATCGCTCACCGGCACCGAGACCACCTGGCTCAAAGAAAACGGCAATACCATCACGCTCGGCTATCTTAAAAACCAACTTCCCTACTGTACGCAAAATGACGACGGCGAGATGGAAGGGTCGCTCGCCTCGCTTGCAACGACGTTGCACGACAAGTTTGACATTACGGTCAAAACAATCGCACTCTCGAACAACAAGCAAATGATCAAAGCCCTTTCCAACGGAACCATCGATGTCGCCCTACCGTTGTTTCGCGACTACTGGCTCGCCGAGCAGACAGGGGTCATCCAGTCAAACTCGATGGGAACGGTTTCGCTGACCGCCATTCACAGTGGCAAAAACCTGAACAGCGACCTTAAGAACATCGCTTGTACAAAGAGCACAATCGTTAACCGTTTTGAGCTCGAAAGTTTCTTTCCGAACGCAACGGTAACCGAGTATTCGAATGACGGCGAGGTGCTCAAAGCCCTCAATGAGGGGAAGGCACGTTGCATCATTGTCCCCAGCACGCGCCTGGAAACTCTCCGCGACATCTACGACATCGAGGATTTCGAAACACAGGAACTCACCAACACGGCGCAACTATCGTGTTTAATTTCGCGCGGCAAGCCCGAGCTGCTGGGAATCATCAATAAGGGCATCGTCAATGCAGGTGAATCGCTCTCTGCAAACAGCTATTTCCCCACATCGTACTCGGCGCAAGAATCGGATGCGTTCCGACTTCTCTACCGCAACCGCATCGTCATTGCGGCAGTCGTCATCTGCATTTTGCTCACCGGCATCGTCATCCTTGTCTGGTCGCTTTACCGCGCACAGGAGGAACGGCAGAAAGCCGATGCCGCCAATGCCGCCAAAACCGCTTTCCTCACGCGCATGAGCCACGACATCCGCACGCCGCTCAACGGCATCCTGGGCCTTATCGAAATTGAGGAATTGAGAGAAGGCGACATGCAGGTCGCCCGCGAAAGCCGCGCCAAGGCGCGCGTTGCCGCCAATCACCTGCTGTCACTGATTAACGACATCCTCGAGATGGGCAGGATCGAGGAGCGCAAAGTGACGCTCGAGCACGAATCATTCAACCTTAAAGAGCTGTGCGACAATGCGCTCGTACTGTGCAAGCTCCGCGCATCGGACCGCGGCATAACCATGCTCGACACCAGCGAGCCCTACGCTGTCGACCAATATATGATCGGCAGCCCCACCCATATTCGGCAGATCCTTGTCAACCTGCTCGACAACAGCATCAAGTACAACAAGCACGGAGGCACCGTCACGTTCTCATCGACCATCAAACCGGTCGACGACGAGCACGCCGTGTTTTGCTTTAGCGTCTCGGATACCGGCATTGGTATGACGCCCGAGTTTTTGACGCACATTTACGAGCCGTTTGCCCAGGAAGGCGACGATGCGCGCAGCAAGTTCCAAGGAACCGGCATTGGCATGTCTATCGTCAAATCGCTCATCGATATGATGGGCGGCACGATTGAGATTTCGAGTGAGGTTGGCGTGGGGAGTACGTTTGACGTCCGGATTCCGCTCGATATCGACAAGAACCCTCAGATAAAAGAATGTGCAGACACGCAGGTAAGCAGCTGCTCGCTCGCCGGCATGAACGTCCTTTTGGCAGAAGATAACGAACTCAATGCCGAGATTGCCCAAGCTCTGCTCGAAAGCGAAGGCATCGTCGTGACTCGCGCCGCCGACGGCAACGAAACGGTCGATCTATATGTTGGTCGTCCCGCCGGCAGCTTCGATGCAATCCTGATGGACATCATGATGCCGGGCATGGACGGCTACGAGGCAACCCGGGCGATCCGCCTGAGCGAAAAGGCCGATGCGGCCGACATCCCCATCATCGCGCTCACCGCCAACGCTTTTGCCGAAGACGCCAAGGCGGCACACGACGCCGGCATGAACGCCCATCTGCCCAAACCGCTCGACTTTAGCAAGCTCAAAAACATACTCGCCTGTATCAAGAAAAACGGGGCTGTTTCGCTATAGTTTGTGCTCAACCACCATGCGCAGTAGAAAGGAAGCCAACGATGTTTAGGCCCTTACGTCGAAAGAAACGCGCCATCACCGACGAGAAAGCGCGCGAACTGCTCGCTACCTGCAAGCGCGGCGTCTTTGCCGTCAACGGCGATGATGGCTACCCCTATGCCATTCCCGTCAACTACTTCTTTGACGCCGAGCACGACAAGATTTATTTCCATGGCGCCAAGGCTGGCCACAAGGTCGATTCACTCAGGCATGATGATAAAGTCTGCTTTACCGTTTACGGCAACGTGTGGTACAAGGACGGCGACTGGGCTCCCTACGTTATGAGTACCGTTGTCTTTGGTCGTTGTCGCCTGGTAGATGAAGCGCCCGCGTTTATCGAGGACAAAGTCCGTCAGCTCGCGCTTAAGTACTACCCTTCTGCCGAAGAAGTCGAGGAGGAGATCGCCAAAGACATAAAGGGCGTCCAGCTCTACGAGATTTCGATTGAACATCTTTGCGGCAAGCAGATTCATGAAAAGTAGCGAATGCGGAAAACGCGCTCGCTACCCTCTGCGCCCCATGTGCCCACACATTTTGACGGCGTGGGCACATGGGGCAGCACTCGAATCGAGCGCCCCCTATACCCCAAAAACGTAGCGGTCCAGGCGGTCGCACGCCTCCCTTACGCGCGAAAGCGGCAGCGCCAGATTCACGCGAATGTGGCAGGGCCCGTGGAACGGGCGGCCGTCCTGATACCCCACGCCCACGCGCGCCCCCTCGTCGAGCAGCCACTGAATATCGCGGCCATGCTCGCGGCACCATTCGGTGCAGTCCAGAAACACCATGTACGTGCCTTGCGGACGCGAATAGGACACGCCCGCAAAATGCTCGTCAACGTAATCGCAGAAGCACTCGATATTACCGGCAAGCACCTGGTTGAGCTCGTCCACCCACTCATAGCCCTGAGGCTGATAGGCACCGATAAGCGCATGCATGGAGAGGACGTTCATCTCGTTGTAGTGAGTCTTGTCGGACACGGCGCACACGCGGTCGCGCAGCGTCTCGTTATAGACGATGTGGTAGCTGCCGACCAGGCCCGCCAGGTTAAACGTCTTGCTGGGCGCATAAAGGGCAACCGTGCGCATGCGGGCATCCTCGCTCACCGACTGCGTCGGGATATGCTTGTGACCCGGCAGGATGATATCGGACCAAATCTCGTCCGATATCACCACGCAATCGTGCTGGCGATAGATGTCCATGGCGCGCTCGATCTCGTCGCGCTCCCATACGCGCCCGCAGGGATTGTGCGGCGAGCAGAACACCGCGGCATGGATGTGGTTTTGGGCGAGCTTGCGCTCCATGTCCTCATAGTCCATACGCCACACGCCTTGGTCGTCGAGCTTAAGCGGGCTGTGGACAATGCGATAGCCCGCGGCTTCGATAGACTTGGTAAAGCCGATGTAGGTGGGGCTGTGGACCAGCACCGCATCGCCCGGCTGGACATACGCGCGCAGCGTCGACACAACACCGCCCAGCACGCCGTTTTCGTAACCGATATGTTCAGGGCGCAGACCCTCGACGCCATTGCGGCGGCTCTGCCATTCGATGATGCGGTCAGAGTACTCGGCACGCGGATCAAAGTAGCCAAACATGGGGTGCTGGGCACGCTGAATGATGTGTTCCTGGACCGTGGGCACCGTGGCGAAGTTCATGTCCGCCACCCACATGGGAATGCGATCGAAGCCCTCGTCGGGTGCGTTTGGAGCCATGCCGGGGATCTCACCCCAAGAATCAACGGCGATGGAGTCCATGCCGTGGCGGTCGATAAGCGAAGTAAAGTCGTATTTCATCCTGGGCTCCCATGCAAAGCGGATTGTTTTGGTAGGCGTTATTGTCCACCAGCATGGGCGGTTTTGGCATGGGGTTTGGCTCTTAATTTGACGGGTGCGGACGAATGGCTGATTAGTCTTGCGCGTCGTTGACGGCGACTACGGTTAGCCGGGTTTCATCGACCGTAAAAGATATGTCGAGCCCGGCGAAGG
>CABUVC010000146.1 GCA_902494855.1 uncultured Collinsella sp. | reverse complement strand
TCGATCTTTCGGAGGCGGTGAACAAGGTGGCGGCGCCGTTTAAGTCGGTGGCGGTCTCAGGCGGTAAACGCCTGTCGACGTCGATTGCGACCGGCGTGCGGACCCATGCCGATGCCGCGGCGGTGGCGCAGGTGGTTGAGTTGCTACTGGACAACGCCACGCGCTATGCGAGCGAGGGCAGCGTGATTGAGCTGAGCCTGTGCGCCGTTTCGCACGGCAAAGGCAAGGGCGCCGCCGAGCTTGTCGTATCGAACGCCGTGGACGAGCTGCCCGAGGGCGACCTGGACCGATTGTTCGATCGCTTCTATCGTGCGGATGCGTCGCGCAGCTCCAAGACGGGTGGCTCGGGCGTGGGCCTGTCCGTGGTGCGTGCCATCGCCGAGGCCCATGGAGGCGCCGCCACCGTATCCGGTCACGGCAACCAGATCACCTTCACCGTTTGCCTTTAAAACCTGCCAAAAAGGAACAGGTTTATTTTGGCAGGTTTTATCTGGGGAAACGTCCGCAGGAGAGGGCATGGGCGGTGTGAACATATGCATCTCTACCTGCTAAAATATAGGCATCGTTATTCGGCTCCTGAGTGGAAAGGAGACGGTCATGCAGTACGAGATCGGCGGAGGGGCTTTCCCGGTTGTTACGTGCAACCTTAGCGATGGCGAATCCATGATCACCGAAAGCGGCGCCATGGCTTGGATGACCCCCAACATGGAAATGTCTACCTCGGGCGGTGGCATCGGCAAGATGTTCTCCAAGGCTTTTTCGGGTGAGGCATTGTTCCAAAACATTTGGACCGCGCGTGGCGATGGCATGATCGCGTTTGGCTCCTGCTTCCCCGGCCGCATCGTGCCAATCGAGATCGGTCCGGGCAAGAGCTGGATTTTGCAGAAGCGTTCGTTCCTTGCCGCGGAAAGTGGCGTCGAGTTGAGCATTCACTTTAACAAGAAGGCAAAGGCCGGCGTCTTTGGCGGCGAGGGCTTTATCATGCAGAAGCTCACGGGCTCGGGTGTTGCTTTTGCCGAGATCGACGGCGACCTGGTTGAGTACGAGCTCGCTGCTGGCCAGCAGATGATTGTGGATACCGGCAACGTGGCCGGCTTTGAGGAGACCGTGAGCATCGACGCTCAAATGGTCAAGGGCGTCAAAAACATCATGTTTGGTGGCGAGGGCGTGTTCAACACCGTGCTCACCGGTCCCGGTCGCATCTGGTTGCAGACGATGCCCATTTCCAATCTTGCGGCAGCAGTGGCCTCGATGACCAACAACAATAACTAGTCCGCATAGGATAGCGCGCGGCGGGCTTACCCTGTCGCGCGCTTTTTTGCTGGCAAACGCCTCGCTTATAGAGTGTGGCTGCGCTGCTACAGCGAGCGTCGTCATCTCGTCACCCTGATAGCTTGCGGCAAGCGTGGCAATGAGGAGTGAGAATTTGAGTGCTCAGTCCCAAGGCATAATGGCGGCCATGCCAACAAGCAAAAACGAGTTGCCGGTGTCACGGAAAGGCAGGCGTCGGTCGATTCCACGTGAGACGGCTGTGCCGATCTGCACGGCCGCCCCTGCGCGTCCCGCGCTGCCCCCAAAGAGGTACGTTTCCCCTTATAAAACCTGCCAAAATGAACCTGTCCCTTTTTGGTAGGTGGGAAATGGGTAATACTAAAGAGTTATCCGACCAGATGGGAATTAATCGATGGCCTATATCGAATTCAAAGACGTCATCAAGGCATACGGCGAGGGCGATGCCCGCATCCACGCGCTCGACGGCGCGAGCTTTACGGTCGAGCGCGGCGAGCTCGCCATCATTTTGGGTGCTTCGGGTGCCGGCAAGACCACGGCCCTCAACATTCTGGGCGGCATGGACACGGCAACTTCTGGCACCGTGACGGTGGACGGGCGTGACGTGAGCTCTGCCAACGAGGCTCAGCTTGTGGAATACCGTCGCGCCGATGTTGGCTTTGTCTTTCAGTTCTACAATCTGGTCCCTAACCTGACGGCGCTTGAGAACGTCGAACTCGCGGCGCAGATCTGCCCCGATTCGCTCGATGCCGAGCAAACGCTTCGCCAGGTTGGCCTGGGCGACCGCCTCGCTAACTTTCCGGCGCAGCTTTCGGGCGGCGAGCAGCAGCGCGTATCCATCGCCCGCGCGCTGGCTAAGAACCCCAAGCTGCTTTTGTGCGACGAGCCTACGGGTGCACTCGACTACAAAACCGGCAAGCAGATCTTGCAGCTGCTACAGGACACTTGCCGCAAGCAAGGCATTACGGTCATCATCATCACCCACAACTCTGCGCTGGCGCCCATGGCCGATCGCCTGATCCGCTTTAAGAGCGGCCGCGTGGAGAGCGAGACGGTCCAGCAAAATCCCGTGCCTATTGAGACGATCGAGTGGTAGCGCCCATGGACCAGGACCGCCAAAACAGCCTACGCCGCGACGCGCAGAACACGGAGCGCGAGCAGGATTTTACGACCTACCGTACCGCCCAAAGCTCAAACGATATGGTGCCGACGGTTTTTCGCCGTGGCATCTACCGCACGATTCGCGGCAGCCTCAAACGCTTCTTGTCAATCGTGATCATCACGGCGCTTGGCGTGAGCGTGATGTGCGGCCTTAAGGCGGGCTGCGAGGACCTGTGCGATTCGGTTGACGCTTACTTTGACCAGCAGAATGTCTATGACATTAATGTGCAGTCGACCTATGGTCTTACGCGTGACGATCTTGCGGCCATTCAAGAGGTCGACGGCGTCGAGACGGCCGAGGGTATCTACACCGAGACCGCCTACACCGCCGTGGGCACAACGCGCGAGCGCGTGGTCGTGCAAAGTCTCTCCAAGGAGAACATCGATCAGCCAGTGCTCGTGAACGGCGATTTGCCCGAGGGCGCCGATGAGGTCGCGGTGACTTCGAAGTTCCTGAAGGCTTCGGGCAAAAAGCTCGGCGATACGGTGAGTTTTGCCGCCAATGATGCGAGCTCGTCGAACCAAAGCGCCAAGGATCAGTTTGCCGCGGGCGAGTACACCATTACGGCCGAGGTCCTCGATCCTACCGACGTGAGCTCCGACTCGACAGTCAACGCCTTTCGCGCTGCTTCGGCGGCGGACTATAAGTTCTATGTGAGCGAGGATGCTGCGACATCTTCTTCCTACTCCGCGGTCCACGTGGTCGTCGAGGGAGCCAAGAGCCTCAACTCCTATTCGGATGCCTACACGACAAAGATCAACGAGGTCAAAGGCAATATCGAGAAGATCCGCGAGGAGCGTGAGAAGGTGCGCGTCCAGGAGTTGACGGTTGACACGCCGACAAGCTTGGATACGGCCGAGCGTCAGGCCGCCATGCTCTTTGGGATCGAGCAGGACAACATCAATCGCATGGCCGAGGGCAGCGACGAGCGTGCGCAGGCGCAAGCCGACCTGGACCAGCGCCGCGCCGCCGCCGACCAGCAGTTTGCCGATGCCCGCGCCGAGCTCTCTGACCTAGGCGAATGCACCTGGTACATCCAGGACCGCGGCAATATCGCAAGCTACTCGAGCGTCGAGAGCGATAGTTCTTCGATCGAGGCCATCGCCACGGTGTTCCCGTTCATCTTCTTTATCGTCGCCGTGCTTATCAGCCTCACCACCGCCACCCGCATGGTCGAGGAGGAGCGCACGCTCATTGGCCTGTACAAGGCGCTCGGCTATTCACGTGGGCGTATCCTGTCCAAATATGTGGACTACTCGCTGTGGGCGTGTCTGATCGGTGGCGTGCTCGGCAATATCATCGGATTTGTGGGTCTGCCGCTGTTCTTGTTTACGGTGTTCGACGACATGTACTCGCTGCCCCAGATGCTACTTTCGTACGACATCGTGTCCTCGATCGTTTCGGTGGCGCTGTTTGCCGTGGGCGTGGTGGGAGCCACGATTATCGCCTGCCGCCACGAGATGGCCGAGACCCCTGCCTCGCTCATGCGTCCCAAGGCCCCGCGTGCCGGCTCGCGCATCTTGCTTGAGCGCATCGGCTTTATTTGGCGACGTATGAGCTTTTTGAACAAGGTGGCAGCACGTAACCTGTTCCGCTACAAAAAGCGTGCCTTTATGACCATCTTCGGTATCGCCGGCTGCACGGCGCTCGTGATCTGCGGTATGGGTATCCGCGATACGTCGGTGGCGCTTTCGCCCAAACAGTACGGGCACATCACGCGCTATGACCTGCTGGCGGTTGCCAATCCCGACGATTTTTCACAGACGTGTGCGGCGCTGGATGAACGCAGTGCGGCCAAGGATTCCAACGTGACCGTGACTTCGACGCTGCCGATTATGACCGACAACGTCACCTTTACATTTGGCGGCAAGAGCGAGACCGTGCAGCTGATCGTGGTGCCCGATGACCGCACGGGTGACTTGGGCGATTACGTGCGCCTGGAGGATGAGTCCAAAGAACCGCTCGCCCTGCGCGATAGCGATGTG
>CABUVC010000145.1 GCA_902494855.1 uncultured Collinsella sp. | reverse complement strand
CCGTCTCCGCCGACGTCCGCGCCGTGTCCTATATCGGCATCCCGCTGGCGATCCTCGCCATCAAGAACTCGGGCATCGATCCCGCCTCCGCTGAGGCTGCCGGCATGGCCGCATCCCTCGGCGCCGCCGTCGGCACGCTCGGCACTGTGCTCTTCTATGGCACCGCCACCATCAACCTGGTGTGGCAGGGCATGGGCTGGAAGTGGCTCGAGAAGGGCGATCTCCACAAGCTCTACCTGGTCAACAACGTTCTGCCTTGGATCGGTCACATCGTCTGCTCGTTCCTCCCGACGTTCATCATCACCATGGGCGGCACCGCCATGGTCGACCTCATGAAGACCTACATGCCCATGGACGGCATCGCGATGAAGACGCTGTTTACCGTCGGCTCGCTGCTGCCTACCGTCGGTATCGCCATCCTGCTCAAGCAGGTCATCTCTAAGCCCACGGACTTCCTGACGTTCTTCTTCGGCTTCACCCTGTCCGCTGTTATGGGCTGCAACCTGATCGCCGCTGCCGGCATCGGCTGCTTCTTCGCCCTGATCAACTATGAGATCGCTTCGCTCAAGATCGACCTCGCAAACGCTCCCAAGGCAGCTATCGCCTCGGGCTCAGATGATGAGGAAGAGGAGGACATCTAATGGCAGAGAAGAAAAAGCTCTCTAAGAAAACGCTTGCCAAGTCGTTCCGTAACTGGTCCTATGGCAACCTGACCTGCTTCTCGCAGGAGCACATGCAGACCTTCGGTTACCTGTGCGCCATGCTTCCGATTGTCGAGGAGCTCTACGACACGCCCGAGGAGCAGAAGCAGGTCCTCCAGACCTACTCCGCGTTCTTCAACACCGAGCCGCAGATCGGCACCATGATTGTCGGCGTCACCGCCGGCCTCGAGGAGGCTCGCGCAAACGGCGAGGCCATCGACGACGACGCCATCAACGGCATCCGCGCCGGCCTCATGGGCCCGCTCGCCGGCCTTGGCGACTCGCTGATCGTCGGTACCCTGATCCCGATCCTGCTCGGTATTGCCCTCGGTCTCTCGACCGGCGGCTCCCCGCTCGGCGCCATCTTCTATATTGTCGTGTGGAACCTGCTCATGTTCCTTGGCATGCGCTTTGCCTACAACCAGGGCTATGAGCTCGGCGGCAAGGCGGTCGAGGCCCTCGTCGGCCCCAAGGCCAAGGCTCTGCGTGATTCCATCGTGATGGTCGGTACCATGGTCATCGGTGCAGTCGGTGCTACCTGGGTCTCCATCACCTGCAGCCCCAACCTGGTGCTGCCCGGTGGCGGTAAGTTCCAGGACACGCTCGATGGCATCTATCCGCACCTGCTGCCGATGATCTTCATCATCTTCTGCTGGTACATGATGACCAAGAAGAAGGTCAACCCCATCGTTATGATGCTGATCCTCGTTGTGATCGCATTTGTGGGCGTTCTCATTGGCTTCTTCGACCCGGCACTGAGCTACTAGTCATCATCCCCTGGCCCCCTGTAAGGCCGTGCGGCCTCAACCGCACGGCCTTCTGATTTTGCGCCGCCCTTCAAGGGCAATATGGCCAGCGACCTCCATCGCCTACACGACACCCGCTATATTGCTCTTGAAAGATGACGTATTCGACAAACGATGCACTTGCGCATGATGCACACTTTGCACGAGGAGGACCATATGCACGAGAAACATGGACACGACCTTTCGCGCGACGACTTGATTCGCGAGGCAAAGATGCAGACCGATGCTATTCAGCGGCTCAATGTTTGGCTGCGCCTGGGCTATTCGCTCGTGGCGATTGGCTTTTTGATGGGGATGTGGGGTATGCAGGGCGGCCCCGGCTGGGGTGTCCCCGTGGGCATCGTGTGCCTGGTGGTGGGCACTCCGCTTTCGATCGTGCTTAAGGTCGGCACGACCAACGCCAAAAAGAATGTCGAGCGCATGCTCGAGGCCGCTGGTGTCGACGTTGAGGAGCTTATGCGACGCAAGAAGGACGAGCAATAGACTTCCGCGTTGGGGTATCATAAATAATTGTTGCGAATGTTAACTAATGTACGGCAAATGACGGTTTTATGGCCCTTCTAGAGTTGCAAAGGACAATATCCCCAGTGGATTACGATGACGTCGCTCGAAAACTGATTGTGTACTCACGTTCCCTTGCCAAGGGATCCTTGAGTGCTGCCGGCGGCGCCAGTGTGGGCGAGGCACCGGTTTTACAGTATCTATCGGGTATTGACGGTGATGTCATTCCCTCCGAGATTGCCAAGAAGCTGAAATTCTCCCGTGCGCGCATGTCGCATATCTTGGATTCACTCGAGAGTAAGGGTTACGTTCAGCGCAGGACTGATCCAAACGATCGTCGGCGTGTGCTGGTGAGCATTACCGAGGAAGGCCGTGATTTCGCGGCGAAAAAAAATGCCGAGAGTGTGGTATCGCTCTCGAAACAACTCTCAGCGCTCGGCGAGCACGATGCCCAGGAGCTCGTGCGCATCCTGAATAAAGCTTACAGCCTTACCTATGATGCCGACGACTACCTGGACAATCTATAAGGATAAAGACAGACATTTAGGTGCATCTTGAAATGCACCCGGGACAGTTGTGCCCATCAGCCACCGTCAACATCTCATTCCAAACCAAATCAGCCAACGTACGTCATGGCAATCCCCGGTAGGTTGCAGGATGGCGGCTGAGCCTTTCCCTCGGGAAACTTCGCGAAGCCCAGTTCCCGAGGGAAAGGTATGGTCTGTGTAATACCAGACAAACAGTACATTTTTGCTAGATTGGTATTTGACTGAAGAACCAATTGGTATGGCTTATTAAGCCCACCTTGCCGTTGACGCTTATTTTGCTGCCGCTGGGAGAATTCCGAACTTGGGTGCGCAAGTGCTCCCATATGTTGATATGACCTAGTAGGTGGCTATCTGGTTACTACCAGTTGGCCCCTTGGTAACGGGTGGCCCCCATTGTGCGGAATGTACCGAACATCTCCGTTTGATACGTTTTCCCATGCTGCCGGGGGGGGGCGTCCTCGGCACCTCAGCATGTCGGAAGAAAGGAGACCAGATGCGCAGGAATTCCATTTTTACGAAACGGTGGGTGAAGGGAAGCGCGGTCCTCGTTGCCACTGCAGCGACGCTCGTGTTTGCCAATCCCCAGCAGGCGATTGCCACGCCACTCAAGGGCGTCGACTCGGCGACCGTGTCCCAGTCTGCCTCGAATGTCGTCGACATCGATTTCGCTGACGGCATCAAGGGCCGTATTACGTTCCTCGAGGACGGTATTTTCCGTTATAACGTCGACCCCAAGGGTGAGTTTTCCGAGTACGCCACGCCGCGTAGTAAGTCCCACACGGCTAAGATCCAGGCTCAGCCCGATACCTCGGACACCTACAGCAAGCCGAGTGCGACGGTTGCCGACAAGGGCGACACTATCGAGATCACCGGCGGAAAGGCGACCGTGATCCTGGACAAGGCGACTGGCAAGATGAGTATCAAGTCAGGCGACCGTGTCGTGGTTTCCGAGTCCGCGTCCCTCGACCTTGATAAGAAGGGTACCGTCCAGACGCTCGCCAAGGAGAAGTCCGAGAACTTCTTTGGCGGCGGCACCCAGAACGGACGCTTCCTGCACACCAACCAGACCATCGCCATCTCCAACACGAACAACTGGACCGATGGCGGCGTTGCCTCGCCCAACCCGTTTTATTGGACGAGTGACGGCTACGGCGTACTCCGAAACACGTTTGCAGAGGGTTCCTACGACTTCGGTTCCACGGACTCATCGACGGTCACGACTTTGCACGGCGAGAATGAGTTTGATGCCTACTACTTCGTGGCGACCAACGAGGGCGCTTCGAACGTGGCAACCGAGATGCTGCAGGACTACTACAAGGTGACCGGTAACCCGGTACTGCTGCCCGAGTACGGGTTCTACCTTGGTCATCTTAATGCCTATAACCGTGATGGCTGGTCAACGACCTCGGGTCAAAAGAAGTGGGAGACCAAGGGCAGCAAGTCCTCGAGCGAGAAGGGCGACGTTAAGTACGAGTCTGGCATGTCGACGGGCTACAAGCTCGACGGCACACTTGCGGCCGAGACGCTCAACGGTGAGGGCCCTACGGTTGATACCGAGAACATGAAAGCGACCGATTTCGACCGCCAGTTCTCTGCTCGTCAGGTTATCGATGACTACGAGGACAACGACATGCCGCTCGGCTGGTTCCTGCCGAACGACGGTTACGGCGCCGGCTATGGCCAGAACGGTTACTACAAGACCGGCGGCGTCAACTCCGACGGAGCGAGCTCGGCCGACCGTCTTAACGCTGTGCGTGCCAATGTCGACAACCTTAAGAAGTTCACCGAGTATGCCAACTCCAAGGGTGTGAGCACGGGTCTGTGGACCCAGTCTAACCTGGAGCCTGACAGCAACTCCGAGACCCCGTGGCATTTGCTTCGCGATT
>CABUVC010000144.1 GCA_902494855.1 uncultured Collinsella sp. | reverse complement strand
GCTCATGGGCAGCGACTTTGGCATGAAGCCGAGCTTTGAGCGCATGCACTGGATTATCGATCACGCTTTTGTTGACGGAGACGGCACGCTGAGCTGCGGCGCCTCGGTGTCCGACGGCTTTTTGATGCGCGCCTTTGAGCGCACCAACACGCGCACAAATCCGCTGTACTGGACGCTGCAGGAGTTCATCTACGCCGACGGCGACACCATGCCCATTCGCTGGGCCGCGGCAGAAGAGAAGGCCCATCGTGCCGAGTTCGACACGCTCACGCGACCGCTCATGTTTACCGGCGAGGCCATGTTCCCGTGGATGTTTGAGCAGATGCCCGAACTTAAGCCCTTCAAGTCGGCGATGGATCTGCTTATGGAAGACACAAGCTGGGACAAGATCTACGACCCGCAGCGCCTGGCGTGCAACGAGGTGCCCCTGCAGGCCGCAGTGTATTTCGATGACATGTACGTGGACTCGGGCATGCAGCTCGATACGCTCAGCCGCGTGGGCAACTCGCATGCCTGGGTGACGAACGAGTTCGAGCACGACGGCTTGCACGGCAGCGTGGTGTTCAAGCACCTCTTCAACGAAGCCCTCAACCGCGGAGACCTGCGCCAGATCTTCTAGCAAAGGAGTGTCCCCAAGTGCCGGAAAAGGAGAGGCAGCACTGCTGGCAAAACGAGCCGCAGCGCTGCCTCTCTTTATGCAAACACTATCAAGTTGTCCCTATGGATCGCGGGCTTCTCGGCCAGGTCTGCGAGCAGGCGGTTGCTGGCAATCTGGTCCTGGCGGCGGCCGGCTGCAAGCTCCAGCACGTCCGAATCGGCCTCGGCGATACCACGGGCGACAACCATGCCGCTCGGGTCGCACACGTCGAGCACATCGCCCTCGGCAAACTGGCCATCGACCTCGCGAATACCCACCGCGAGCAGCGACGATCCGCGGCTGACCAGCGCCTTCGCGGCGCCATCATCGACCGTCACCGAGCCATGCGCCTTGTCACCCAGTGCGATCCACAACTTGCGCGGCGCAATGTCCAGGCGCTCCGCCGGCGGATCGAACAGCGTACCCACGCTCTCGCCGCGGGCCAGACGCACGAGCGCATCGGGCTCCTCGCCCGAGCAAATCACGCTCTGAATGCCCGCCGTCATGAGAATGCGGCTCGCGCGAATCTTGGTGATCATGCCGCCCGTACCCACCGATGTGGAAGAATCGCCCGCCGAGGCGATAATCTTGGCATCGATCTTATGCACGACCGGGATAAACTCGGCCGTCGGATCCTCATGCGGATTGGCGGTGTAGAGGCCATCGATGTCCGAGAGCGTCACGCACAGATCGGCAGAAACCAGGCAGCTCACAAGCGCCGCCAGCGTGTCGTTGTCGCCGAACTTGATCTCATCGACGGTAACGGTGTCGTTCTCGTTGACGACCGGCACCACGCCAAGCTCCACAAGGCGAAGCAGGGCGTCGCGCGCGTGCAGGTAGGACGTGCGGCGCGCCGTGTCGTGACGCGTGAGCAGCACGAGCGAGGTGAGCAGGTCGCGCGCATGGAACTCCTCGTCGTAGGCCGACGAGATGATGCACTGACCGGCCGAGGCGCAGGCCTGCAGGCTCGGCAGGTCGCCGACCGGCTTACGGTCGAAGCCCAGCACGGGATAGCCGCAGGCAATGGCACCCGAGCTCACCACGACCAGGCGCCAGCCAAGCTCGCGCAGCGCTGCGGCCTGGTCGGCAAGCCCGCCGATAAAGGCGCGGTTGACCTTGCCGTCGGCGCCCACCACCGTGGACGAACCGATCTTTACCACCATCGTTTTATAAGAAGTCGTCATACGTCAAACCAATCAACTGTTCAGCGAACGGCCGAGCCGGCGGCCAGGGAAGCGTGACTCGCCCCTACCGCCCAAGGAATTAGTGAGCCCAGGGAAAGGCAGAGGCCGCGGCCATGTTCTTGCGCACGAGCTCGTCGCGCACCTGAGCCAGGCCCTGCTCCATACCCACCACATAGGTCTGCGGGTACAGGAAGCGCTTGAAAGCTGCGTCCAGATGGTCGAGCGCCCAAGCACAGCGCTCGCGCGCGTCCTGGATGCTCTCACGCGGAGCCACCGCACTGCCATCGCGCACGATCGGCACCAGCAGCTCGCGATACTCAAGTTCGGACACGTCGGTCACCAGGGCGGCATCGTTCACGGCCACAAGGGTATTGCCGCGCGCGGCGCCCTCCCCTGCCAGATGGTCCTCGTCATAAATCATGTCGCAAACCGGGCCGCCAAAGCCGTCGTAATAGCGTCGTACGCGCTGCACGCCGGGGATCGTGCGCTTGTAGGGCTGCTCGGAAAGCTTCACCACCGGCGTCCACGGCTCCGCGTCGCTCGCACGACGGGCCGAAAGCTTGTACACGCCGCCCAGCGCAGGCTGATCGTAGCAGGTCGCGAGTTTGGTGCCCACGCCAAAGCTGTCGATGGGCGCGCCCTGGTCGAGCAGGGACTGAATCGTGTACTCATCCAAATCGTTAGAAACCGAGATCCCCACATAGGGCAGGCCCTCGGCATCAAAACGGCCGCGAACATACTTGGAGAGCTTGGCGAGGTCGCCGGAGTCGATGCGAATGGCCGACAGGCGCTCGCCCACCGCTTCCATCTCCTTGGCAACCGTAATGGCATGTTCGCAGCCCTCGCGCACGTCATAGGTGTCGATGAGCAGCGTGCAGTTCTTAGGGCTCGACTTGGCAAAGGCGCGGAAGGCCTCGAGCTCGGAGTCGAAGCTCATGACCCAGCTGTGCGCATGCGTGCCAAAGACGGGAATACCGTAGCGGCGGCCGGCGAGCACATTGGACGTAGAGGAGCAGCCGGCAACGTAGCTCGCGCGCGCGACGGCCAGCCCGCCATCGGGACCCTGGGCGCGGCGCAGGCCAAACTCGGCAACGGGACGGCCGTCCGCCGCCAGCACCACGCGCGCCGTCTTGGTGGCGACAAGCGTCTGGAACCCGACGATGTTGAGCAGCGCCGTCTCGAGCAGCTGGCATTCCAGCGCGGGGCCGGTGACGCGAACCATGGGCTCGCGCGGAAAGACGAGCTCGCCCTCGGGCACGGCGTCGATGTTTACATGCGCACGAAAATCGCGCAGGTAGTCGAGGAATGCAGGCTTGAACATCGCGCCGCCGGCCGGGGCCTGGAGCGAGGCGAGGTAGTCGATGTCCTCGGGCGTAAAGCGCAGATTCTCGACCAGCTCGGGCAGTTCGGCGGTGCCGCACATGACGGCATAGGCGCTGCCAAAGGGATGGTCGCGGTAAAACGCGGTAAAACAACCCTGCTCATTGGCCTTGCCGCTCTCCCACAGGCCCTGGGCCATAGTGAGCTCGTACAGATCGGTGAGCATTGCAATGTCGGTGGGATGCGAGATGTCGGTCAAAGCCATGGGGCGACCTTTCGGATGCGTTGTGCAGAGGTTGAGGGTTGGAAAAGGGCAGAGTGTTCGGGCATGGCACCCAGCGCGAATGGGCTAGAGCAGGCCCATGCTGGTCAGGATCGTGTAGCCCATAAAGATGACAAACGCGATGAGGGCAAGGACAATGATGATTTTTTGAGCCGGCGCCATGCCAGGGATCTCGTTCTCGCCCGTAGGCTCCTTGGAGGTAACCATGCGCTGGGCAAAGGTCATCTCGTCACGGCTCGGCTTGGGCTCGACGGACTTGGAACGAGAGACCTTTTTAGGCTGAGGTTTAGGTGCGGTGGGCGCGGGCTTCGCGGCGGCGGGCTTGGGCGCGGGGGCGACGTTCGCGGCGGCCTCCTCGGCCTTCTCGCGCTCGGCACGCAGGGCGGCCAGCTCCTCACGCTCGCGGCGTGCCTCTTCCTGGGCCTCGCGACGAGCTTTCTCGGCGCGGAGCTCTTCCAACTCGGCGCGTTCCTCGGCAGACAGTGGTTGGGACTCAAGCTTGGCCATGGTACAGCCCTTTCTTTTAAAAAAAGCCGCCGACACAATGTCAGCGGCTTATCAAATCCAAGGGTGGAGACGAAGGGAGTCGAACCCTCGGCCTCTGCCATGCGACGGCAGCGCTCTCCCAACTGAGCTACGTCCCCAGGACAAGTTGATATTTTACCTACGGCTCGCCAACTGTCAACGCCCAATACCCAGTCTTTTTGGGACGCGGCTGTTTTAGCTACCCCGACAGACAACGCGAACGGTTTGGTCGAACAGCGGCAGGGGTAGCTAAAACAGCCCCGTCCCAAAAAGACTACTCAAAGAGCCTCGTCCCAGATTAGCTGGTTTGAGCACTAGTAAGAACACCGGTGGTGTCGAACGCCGGGGTGAAGCTCTCGTCTACCGCTCCGCCTTCTTGCCAAAACATCGTCGTAAAGCCCAGGTCGTCGGCATGGTCGAGCACCTGCTCGTACTCATCGCGCGTCACGGCTCGTGCCAGGTCGCCGCCCTGCTCGCGCATGAGCGCATTGGGCGTGTACTGG
>CABUVC010000143.1 GCA_902494855.1 uncultured Collinsella sp. | reverse complement strand
GTGCGCATGTTGCTGGCAGCGCGCGATGGCCAACCGGCGGGGATTACGCTTGCTGATGCCGTGGTGGGCGTTAACGATATGGAAGCGGCGGCTGGGCGCGGGCCGGTCGAGCGCGAGCTTGTCGCGGGCATTCTGGCCGACCTGGAGCGTGAGGGCTTTTGCCGAGCCGAGGGCGATTGCTGGTTGAGTGTGTAGCCCGCTCAAATCTGAAGAACGGGATTGTAAGGTTTAAATTCGCGGCTTGAGGGCATCCTAAAGACAAGGTCGCTCAAAGCCTATGGGCGGCACGTGTTGAAGGGAAGTACACCTATGGATTTTGAGAACTCTCAAACCAAGAAGAACCTCGAGACCGCTTTTGCCGGTGAGTCCCAGGCGCATACCAAGTATCGCTACTACGCATCTAAGGCCAAGAAGGATGGCTACGTTCAGATCTCGAATATCTTTGCCGAGACGGCGGGCAACGAGTCCGAGCACGCCAAGCTGTGGTTTAAGTATCTGCACGACGGCGCCGTTCCCGACACCCTGGACAACTTGCGTGATGCCGCTGCGGGCGAGAACTACGAGTGGACCACGATGTACGACGAGTTCGCCAAGACCGCCGAGGAGGAGGGCTTTACCGAGATCGCCGAGAAGTTCCGTGGCGTCGGTGCTGTCGAGAAGGCTCACGAGGAGCGCTACAACAAGCTTGTCGAGCGTATTGAGTCGGGCGAGGTGTTTGAGCGCGAGGGCGTAAAGGTGTGGAAGTGCCTGAACTGCGGGCACCTGCATGTTGGTGCCGAGGCGCCCGAGGTGTGCCCGGTTTGTAACCACCCGAAGGCGTACTTTGAGGAGCAGGTGGTGAACTACTAGCGCGTGGCGCTGGCGTGAGCTGGGCCGGGAGGGCCGGATTACCTTCCCTCCTCGCTCACGGCTTCGCAGGGTCGCGTTGAGGGAAGGTAATCCGGCCCTCCCGGCCCGCTTTGGGTTGTCGCGTGCTCGTTACTGAAAAGCTGATTAGAAGTTTGTGTGCCGCCCCTTTTGGGGCGGCACGTTTTGTATAGGGATTGGGTTGCGGCCGTTTGGCTGATGGCTCGGTTACTTGGTTGGCGGGGCTTGCTCTGGGTTGGGGCAGCGCCTTTGTTTGAGGGGTACACTGGGTAGTGGCGTTTTGGTTTATTTCCTGTTGTGGGGTGTTTTTGTATGGGTAAGAAATCTCGGGCTCGGGTGGCTACGGTGGGGACTCGCAAGGATCCTGGTCGTCGGGTTGCCGAGGGCAAAAAGGTCGATCGTGCCGAGAAGGACAAGAAGGTTGGGGCACATGCTCATCCTGCGTGGGCGCCCCATTTGAATTCGGCGAGTGAGGACCTGACCGCCAAGCTGTTTACGATGGTCGAGGTCATCTTGGGCGTGGTGCCTGTGGTGGTCATTGGCCTGTTCCTGGCCTCTAAGGATGCCACGAGCGTGGATAAGCTCACCGATGTCTTTTCTCAGGACCCCTCGATGGTGGTTACGTTTATCTCTGCGTGCCTGCAGCCGTTTGTGGCGTACATGCTGTACATGATTTATCGCAAATACTGCGAGGGCGATGCGGGCTTTGCCGCCGGAAACCTGATTGGCCTTTTGTGCTCCGAGATCTTGCTGCTCAATATTCCCGGCGTCATCGGCATGGGTATCTTGTTGTGGCGTGTTTGGCGCAACGTTGCCCCGCACTTTGAGAGCTGGCTATTTGAGCGCCGTGCAATGGGTGTGCTGGCAGACATCGCGGGTTCGCTCGTGATTCTAGCCTTGGCGTTTATGTGCGCCACCGCCGCCCGCGGTCTCGCGGGCATGTAGTCTGTCCTCACCGACCACGGAGCGCAGGGCAACTGCCAGCCTTACCGCTCCGGGCGTCAGACCCGCGGCGCATCCCTTTCCCTCTCGCTCACGGCTTCGCAGAGTCGCGCGAGGCAAAGGCATACGCCGCGGGTCTGACGGCGCGGGCTTGCCAGCGAGTTTTGGCTCATAGATTGGTTTGTGTGCCGCCCCTTTTTGGAGCGGCACGTTTTGTGTGGGGTCCCTGTCTACACAATTTCCGTCAAGCTTTTGGTTAGGTTTTGGTTAGTTGGCGGGTTGACGGAAGGCCAAAAGATTGCTGGCGAAAAAAGCTCAGAGAAAGTGCTGGTAGGGGAGTTGTTGAGCTTTTCGACAGTTTTCTGGCAAAAGAATCTTTACAGCTATTGCTGCGGATTTCGTTGCCGCGGCTGCGATGGTGCGGGATGCTGAGCGCAAGCGTCGAATGCTCCGATTGAGGAGGCCAACATGGACCTGTTTCTTGAGACTCCGCAGCAACAAGCCGAGCGCATGTTGCGCCAGCAGCAACGGCTTATGGAGATGCAAATGCAAGGGGCGGCCGTCCAGCCTCCTGTGCAAAACGCCGCACCTGCGGGCGAGGCGGCTCCAGAGGCCTATTCCGTACAGCAAGATTCATATGTGCAGGAGCTTGCGTTCGACAAGCGTCGTGCGCGTCGCCGTCGCTGGGCCCAGCGCCTGCGTACGCTGGCGATGATTGTGCTGATCCCGTTGGGGCTCGCGGCAATCTTCTTGGTCTCATATGCCCTCACATGCATTCTCAACGGCGCCTCGCCCAGCGAGGTGCTTGAGCACTTGGCAGCTCTCGGTCAGCGCCTAGGCGATGTCGTAACAACCATCCGCGCCGGCTGGGAGAGTTAGCGTTTGTCGCATCAGGACTTCGAGGGTGTAGGGATTGTCGCCACGAGTAGAATCCTTGCATCTTGTGGGTCCTGTCATGCGACTGAATAGTATTATTGAAGATGAATAATAATACCAAATGAACGGAGGTACTCGGTTGAATCTGACCTTTGAGGGATTCCTAAAAGGCTATTGTCGAGAGCTATCCGGACAGCAGTCGCTCAGTTTTAGAAAACTGGTTAAGCAGGCGACGACGGTTGCGCCGCGCGTGGCGGAGCCCCTGTTTTTGCTCGCTTTGGCGCAAGGAAAAGCCGAATACGTTCTGGGCTTATCCGAGGGTTCGTGGATGGAAGAGGGTTACCGAGGCGTTTTGTCCTTGTACGCCCAAACGGGTAGCCTGGCATCTCTATGCGCCGAGGACAAACTCCCTAATCGTTATGCCAACGTTTGGCGTGCGTATAGAGCGGTGAAGGAAAAGCCGGTGGCGGACAGAAGGATCAACGCCCTGATGCGAAAAAGAACATTGGGAGCGCTAGGGGAATCGGGCGTAACGCGCTACGGTCTCTGCCGCGATTTGAATCTGAATAAGGGAAACGTTTACGCATACTTAGCCGGTGATGACTCAAAAGTGAGCAGGGAAACGGCGCGCCGCATTATGGAATATGCGGAGGGGAGCGGCGCCAAAGAAGGGGCCGGGCGCCCGGTGCGTGTGGCGGGGTAAGATTGATCGCGGTTTTGATTGACGATCGATTGGGTTTGTTGGGCGGAGACTATGTCTGCTATTGATATCGTGCTTGTTGTGATCGCCTTGGTGGCGGTGGGGGTTGCTGTGGCTTGTGCCCTGCAGCTCAAGGGCCTTCGCGCCGAGCTGCAGGAGCGTGGCGATGACGGGGCAGAGATGCTGACTGCGCTCGAGCAGGCCAACAACGCACTCGACACCCTCAACGTCGCGTTGGCAGAAACCCGCCGCACGGCAAATGCCATCGCACAGCAGCAGACGACCGATGCGGCCGTAGAGCAGCAGCGCTACCTGACCATCGCGCGTGAGTTCTCGCAGGCTGGCGACCGTATGGATGACCTGCGCCGCGAGACGGCCCAACAGCTCGGTGCCAACCGCGAGGGCATCGAGCACCGCTTGGACAAGGTACGCGAGACGGTCGATGCCCAGCTGGGCGCCATCCGCAAGGACAACAACGTGCAGCTCGATCAGATGCGCGCGACGGTGGACGAGAAACTCTCCCGCACGCTCAACGATCGCCTGTCTGCATCGTTTAAGCAGGTGAGCGACCAGCTCGAGGCTGTGTACAAGGGTTTGGGCGATATGCAGTCCATTGCCACCGGCGTGGGCGACCTCAAGCGCGTGCTGGGCAATGTAAAAGCGCGCGGCATTTTGGGCGAGGTGCAGCTGGGTGCAATCCTGGCGGACATCCTTACGCCCGACCAGTATCTGGAAAATGTCGCCACCAAGCCCGGCGCCTCGGAGCGCGTTGAGTTTGCCGTCAAGCTGCCGGTGGACGAGGGCGATCCCGTGCTGCTGCCGATCGACTCCAAATTCCCGGGAGACGCGTACGAGCATCTGCTCGACGCGCAAGAGTCGGGTGATGCCGAAGCTGTGGCCACCGCGCGCAAGACACTCGACGCCATGGTGAAGCGCGAGGCCAAGGACATCTGCGAAAAGTACCTGAGCGTGCCCGCGACCACCAACTTTGGCATTATGTTCGTGCCGTTTGAGGGTCTGTACGCCGAGGTCGTCAGCCGCCCCGGGCTTATCGAGACCCTGGGCCGCGACTATCACGTCAACGTTGCCGGCCCCAG
>CABUVC010000142.1 GCA_902494855.1 uncultured Collinsella sp. | reverse complement strand
GCGGGGGTGCAAAGCCGACGCGCGGCACGGGCAAGCCCAAGCGCGACGTGGGTACGATGTGGCATCCCAAGATTACCTGGAAGGAGATTCGCGAAATGCTCGCGGAGGATGAGGACTACCAGGAGTATCTCGATATCGTAGCCAAAATGCCAAAAGGAACGCCGCTCGATACGATGACGGTTGAAGATGAAAAGCGCGTCGTGAGGGAGCGCTACCTATGAGGGCTTTTCTCGATACCAATTTTCTGCTCGATTGCGTGCTTCCGGGCCGGCCGGAGCACGCAGCGGCGCAAACGATCAAGGGGCTCGTCGACGTGGGGCTTATCGAGGGCGTTGTTTCGGCCTGTTCTCTCAAGGACGCGTACTACATTCTCACCAAACAGGCCGGCGAGGCGCGCGGGCGCGAGGTAGTGCGCGACTGCCTTAAGAGCTACTCGCTAGAGCCTCTCGACCAAGAAGCTTGTTTTACCTCCGCCTATTCCGATGAGCCGGACTTTGAGGACGGCTGTATCCGTGCGATGGCCGAGCGTGCCGGTGTGGACTTTATCA
The DNA here is from genome assembly GCA_902494855.1 of uncultured Collinsella sp. GTDB lineage: Bacteria > Actinomycetota > Coriobacteriia > Coriobacteriales > Coriobacteriaceae > Collinsella. Next base: position 3,974 of record CABUVC010000142.1, on the reverse strand, counting down.
TCACACGCGACCGCGCCGCTTTTGTGCGCTCAACCATCAAGACCTTCTCGCCCGCAGAGTTCATCCGTGCGTTTCCGATCCCGGAGGAGTAAAGCTGCCATATCGGGGATTGTCCCCGGGGCGGTAGTTCTCCTATAGCCGACGCTCGTTGGTTGAGCTACACTTCATAATTATGTACATAATTATGATTGGAGTTGAACATGCCCGTTTGCGTTCCAATTAAAGATATGCGGGACACCGCGAAATTCTCGGAGCTCGTTGAAACTACTGCTGGTCCAGTGACTGTTACAAAAAATGGCTATAGCAAATTTGTCGTACTTCGATCCGAGGACTACGATCTCATGGTTCAGGAACAGGCTAAGGCTCGTCTGATGGCTCGTATAGCTGTGGCCGAACGGGAGCGTGCTGCTGGCACGGCACGTGATGCCTTTGAGGCTCTCGATGACCTTGAGGAAAAATATGGCCTATAACGTCAAGATCCTGCCTACAGCTGAACATGAAGTTGACGATATCGTTGATTATCTATTGGGGCATGGTGTTTTTACCGCCCGGCACTTTCTTGATAAATACCGTAGTCAGCTCCAGCTTCTTCAAAGTGGTGTAGTTGACTACGGCTTATCGAAGTTACCCGAGCTTGCAGTGCTTGGTTACCATGCTTGCCTCGTTAATTCTTATGTAATGCTTTATTACTACGATAACGAGGACGTTGTGATTGCCCATGTTTTTCACCAAAGCCAAGATTATGCCGCACTGGTGATATCTAGAAATCGATTCGAGTTGCTGGATAATGATTAGTAAGAACCGCCCGGAAGCACGATGCCTTCCGGGCGGTTTTTACTTTGCTGGGGTAACCGGCACCGTGATTTGCGTCACGTAGGTTGCTGGGTCGTCGCTGATGATGTCGTCGATGAGGGCGATTTCGCGCGAGGGGCCGGCGGGCGTCAGGTTGTGTTCATGCATGTAGCTCAGCAGTTGCTCGTAGCGTGGGGCTGCTTGCCCGTGCGTGCCGCGGAAGCTTATGGTCAGGCAGTGCGCGGCAGGTCGCGTCTCAACGTCACCCAAGTAATCATCGGTGTCATCGAGCAGCAGAAAGACCTCGTCGTAGCCATCAAAGTCACCGGCGGCCAGGCGTTCGGGCGCGATGCCCACACCCAGATTGCCAAGATAGGCAAAGGTTTCGTGCTGTCCCTGCTGAAGCTGGCGGATATGCCATCCCAGCGAATAGGCGTCGGTGGGATTGACGCGCTCGTGCAGCGCGGCGCAGCGAAGTTCGGGTTCCTCGATTTCGCTAATGGTGTCGAGATCAGCATTCAAAGCGCCATGAAGCAAGGCAAGCCGCTGGTCAATCTTGCGCGACATGCGCTCCAGCTCACGCCGCTTGCGCTCAATTAACTCCTGTTGCTTGGTCAGTTGCCGTTGCATCAAATCCATATCGCGCGTAGTGACAAACTCGCGAATCTGTGCCAGCGGTAGGTCGAGAACGCGCAGGTTGCCGATGGTGTTGAGGGTGGAGAGCTGCCGCGATCCGTAGTAGCGGTACCCACTTGTCGGGTCGACATATGCCGGCTCCAATAGCCCCATCTGTTCGTAATGGCGCAGTGTACCCACGCTCAAATTGAGCAGGCGCGCCACCTCGCCAATGCGGAGCAGGCCCTCGGTGTGTTCGCTTGGCATGTCGGTCACAGGACCGCTCCTTTCGGTAAAAACAGGGGAGAGGCGCTAGGCCTGCGTCGCCCCGCTACGCCACCAGCTTGTCAAAAGTTCCGCGGCGGTTGAGCACGGTAAATGCAATCACGCAGATGACTGCCGACAGAATCGACCCGCACGGCGAGGCGATGCCCATGGGGAACAGCGTGTCGGAATAGGCGTTCGACAGCAGCCATGCGCCGGGCACGCGAATGAGCACCACGGCCAGCACGTTGTGCGCAAAGCCGATGTAGCTCTTGCCATATGCAGCGAAAAAGCCGCTAAAGCAAATGTGGATGCCGGCAAAGATCGCATCGAAAATATAGCTGCGCATATAGCCGGCGCCGGCCGCGACCACTGCGGCGTCCTTGGCAAAAAAGCCGATAAACGCCGGCGCCACCAGCCACATCAGCACCGTGATCAGGCAGCCATACACTACCGAGATGGTCATGGCGTCCTTGAGCACCTGACGCGCGCGATCGCCCTTGCCCGCGCCGGCGTTTTGCGCCGTGAGTGCGCTGACGGTAGCGCCCATGGAACTCGGCACGATAAACAAAAAGCTGATCATCTTCTCGACCAGGCCCACGGCGGCGGCGTCGACCAGGCCGCGATGGTTGGCGATGACGGTGATAAACATAAACGCCACCTGGATGCAGCCGTCCTGCACGGCCACGGGCACGCCGATCTTAAGGATGCTACCGAGCACTTCGGGCTGGGGGCGCAGGTCGCTGCGCTTAACGTGGATGTTCGTGCGACGGCTCTTGAGCCACACGAGCGCGAGGGCAACGCTTGCCGTCTGGGCGGTTACCGTGCCGAGCGCTGCGCCCACGGGGCCGAGCCCCATGTGGCCGATAAACAGAAAGTCGAGCGCGATATTAATGATGCACGCCACGCCGATCACGTACATGGGCGAGCGCGAATCGCCCAGGCCGCGAAAGATGGCAGAGAGGATATTGTACGCGGCGATAAACGGAATGCCGACAAAGCAGATGCGCAGGTAGGCGGCGGTGCCTTCGACCGCTTCGGGCGGCGTGCCAATGAGCGCTACGATTTGCGGGCACAGTGCGAGCAGGACAGCGGCCAGCACCACTGAGACGCCCATAAACAGCGTGATGGTATTGCCGATGGCGGTCTCGGCGCGGTCGAAGCGGCGCGAGCCCACGGCGTGGCCGACGATGACCGTCGTTCCCATGGCCAGGCCCACGAGCGTCACGGTAATGATATAGAGCGTTTGCGCGCCATTGCCCACGGCGGTGATGCCGGCAGCGCCGCTAAACTGCCCCATCATGTACAGGTCGGCCATACCGTAGAGCATCTGCAAAAAGTACGAGAGCATATAAGGCAGGGCAAAGACCGCGATGGTCTTAAGGACATTGCCGCGTGTGAGGTCGTGTTCCATAGGTGGGGCTTTCTGGCTGGGTTTGTTTTGCTACCAGTGTAGTGAAAACCCTACAACGATTATAGAGTCAAGGTTTATGTTGGCAGTGGGGCGAAAAAAGTCACGCGCGCGTTCATTTCCAATTGAATACGGACGTGCGTCCTGTGAGCGTGGCGCCTGTACTAGCCTTGCAGAAATCGATTTCGGAGCACTTGACACCGCTGCCTGCCGCGCCATAATACGTGCGTTTGCGAACAACGTTTGATGGGGGATGAACCTGCGTGCGCAATCTCAAGATCCTGTTTTCCTACTTGGGGGAATACCGTCGCGACGCCATACTCGGCGTGCTCTTTGTGACGGCCGAGACAGCGCTCGAGCTGTTTATCCCGGTTATCATGGCGAACATCATCGACGTGGGCGTGCCTGCGGGCGACATCAACTACATGCTGCTGCAAGGCGCGTACATGTTAGTGTGTGCGGCGTTTTCGCTGGTATTGGGCTTGGGCTATGCCCGCACATCCGCTCGCGTGGCTTCGGGCTTGGGCGCCAACCTGCGCGAGGCAGAGTATCGCAAGATCCAGACGCTCGCTTTTGGCAACCTGGACAACTACGATGCCAGCTCGCTCGTCACCGGCATGACCACCGATATTACCGTCATCCAAAATGCTATCGGTAATGGCTTTCGCCCCATGGTGCGCGGCCCGGTGACGCTCGTTGTCGGCCTTATCTACGCGCTGGCGCTGTCGCGCCCGCTCGCCACGGTCTTTGCGATTATCCTGCCCGTGCTGGCGATCGTGCTGGGGGTTATCACCTACCGTGTGAGCCCGCTCTACCGTCAGCTCCAGACCTCGATGGACCACCTCAACGGCGTGGTGCAGGAAGACCTCAGTGCTGTGCGCGCCGTCAAGGC
>CABUVC010000141.1 GCA_902494855.1 uncultured Collinsella sp. | reverse complement strand
CGCATGCCTCGGCCACGTGGTACGTATGCTCGATTTTGAGCGCGATGCGTGGGTTGGTGGCGTCGTAGGCATCGGTGTAGCTTTTGAAGGCCGCGCGCGCCCGGTCTCGATCGATAGCTGTCATAATGACTTCCTAAAAAGTTGTGTCTTTCGATCCGGTGGCAATTGTAGGTGAACTCGGTTGCTGTCGGATGATGATTCTGCCGTGTCGCTACATGCGGCTCGGAGACCTTGTCAGGATGAGAAACGTATGGTGCTCAAAATCGTTAGAACTGTCTGGCCGGTGATGCTTACCTATGTTGCAATAGGCGCGCCGTGCGGAATGATCATGGGGCAGACGGGAATGGAGCCCTGGATGGTCTTTGCCCTGAGCAGCACGTTTGTGACGGGCAGCGGCCAGTTTATGATCTGCAATCTTTGGCTGGCGGACGTGCCGGCACCTTCGATTATCGCGAGCGTTGCCGCCATCTCCTCGCGTTTTGCGCTTTACTCGGCATCGATCGCGCCGCATCTGACGGGTGCCTCGAAGCGTCAGACGCTGGCTGTTGCCGCGACACTTACCGAGGAGGCATATGGCATCTCGCTTGCCAAGTTGGTTGAAGGGGAGGATTGGGGCCCGCGCGAGTCCTTTGTGCTCAACGTGATCCTCATCGCAACATGGGGCGTTTCGTGTACGATGGGCACCATCGTCGGCGCCGTTGTCGATGTTCCCACCGCCATTGCAGCCTTTGTCTGCACCTCGCTCTTTATCTGCCTGCTCTTTTCGCAGCGGCTGTCGCGCGGCAACGTTGTCGCGGCGGTTTCGGGCGCGGTGTCCGTCGCCGTATGCAAGTTCTTGGGCCTCACGAATATTGCCGTGCCGGCAAGCGTCGTGGCCGGCATTGCCATTGCGTTGGCGTGCGATGCTGTATTTGACGGAAGAGGTGCCCGCGATGCCCGTTAACGAGTTCTTGGTTCTGTGGCTGTCGTCGTGGGCTGCTATCGCGTTCTTTCGCATCGCGCCGGCGTTCGCCTTGCGCGGGCGGACCCTGTCGCCCCGCATTACCGAGGCCCTGGGCTATATCCCGCCCGCTGCCTTTGCCGCGCTGGTCGCCAACGACTTGGTGAGCCCCGGCGCGTTCGACGCGGGACTCTGGCCTGCCTTGGTTCCCTGGATTGCGGCCGCCGGCGTCGTGGTCGTGGCGGTCAAGACAAAATCGATGCTGTGGTGCTGCGTCTCGGGCATCGTACTCTATATCGTCTTGAGCCTTATATAGGGGTGGCGTCGCGGGCGCCGAATCTCGTTTCATCCCAACTTGTCGAATTTTTCACCGAGCTGGTCTATTTCTTCTGGTACCATGGTCAAACTTTACTGTAGCAAAGCGTGACGTGGGCTTTTGTACCCCGTCAGCGGAAATGGGGGTTTCATGGCACAGGAAGCAACCGCCAACGAGCAAAAGAAATTCAAGGTCCCGCGCATTCCGGGCGACATCATGATCTATCCGATGATCGTCGGTCTTCTGCTCAATACCTTCTGCCCGCAGGTTTTTGAGATCGGCGGCTTCTTTACGGCTGCCTGCCGCGGTGGCTCCAATACCATCGTCGCCGCGATCCTGCTCTTCGTGGGTGCCGGCATCAGCTTTAAGTCCACGCCGGGCGCCATCAAGACCGGCATCGTCGTGCTGATCCCCAAGCTGGTCGTCGCAGCGGCTCTCGGCCTAGGCGTGGCATATTTCTTTAACGACAACTTCCTGGGTCTGAGCTCCGTGTCTATCATCGGCGGCATCACGTTTTGCAACATGGCGCTCTATACGGGCATCATGGGCGAGTTCGGCGATGAGTCCGAGCAGGGCGCCGTCGGTATCCTGTTCTTTACGGCCGGCCCCGCCGTCACGATGATCATCCTCGGTGTTTCGGGTCTTGCCAACATCCCTGTTGGTACTATCATCGGCTCCATTTTGCCGCTCGTTATCGGCATGGTTCTGGGCAACTTGTTCCCGTTTATCAAGAACCTGCTGGTTCCCGGCGCCAATCCCGCGATCGCTGTAATTGGTTTTCAGCTCGGTGCGTCCATGAGCCTTTCGAGCTTCATCGCCGGTGGTATTTCCGGCATCTTGCTGGGCCTTGTCACGCTGTTTGTCGTCGGTCCCATCACCTTTGCGTTCGAGCGCCTGTGCGGTGGTAACGGCAAGGCTGCCGTGGCTTGTTCCACCATCGCCGGCACGGCTATGACCACGCCGGTTGCTCTCGCCGAGGTCGCGCCGCGCTACGCCGAGCTTGCGCCCACCGCGTACGCCCAGATCGCCACTGCCGTTATCATCACGGCAATCATGGCTCCGATTCTGACCGGCTGGGTCGACAAGAAGTTCTGCCAGGGCAAGGAGGACCTGTCGCCTGCCGGTGTCGAGGCCATCGAGGAGGCCGTCGCGACCGACATCGATGGCGAGTAACGGCCGTTACCGATAATTGATTCCGGCGTGCAGTTCGCGCCGTCCGAGCGCCCGAACAGAAACTGTTTTGCAGTGATGTTCGGGCGCTTTGCTATGATTCCCTTTACCCCTGCGGAGTAAAGGGGTGTTTATTGCCCTGATTCGAATTGGGCGATTCTGACCATTCGGATATTGAAGGGATGGCGTCTAGTGGTTAAGGCACTCAAGATTGAGATATTCCTGCTATGCATGATTGTTCTTATCGGGCTTGCCGTGCGAAGTCGTCGCTCCTTGTTCTCGAGCACCCAGCAGCTATTGTTTAGCATGCTGGGCTACACCTCTGCCGCGTACATATTATTCGATATGATCTGGACGCTTTCGGATGGTGCGGACGGCACGTTGGGTATTGCTGCCAACTGGATTTCCAACGCGGTTTCGTTTTCGCTCTTTGCCATCGCGTGTCTCATTTGGTTTATCTATTCCGAGACGGTGCAGGGTTCTCGCCTTTTGACCTCGCGCTATAGGGTGGTGCTTGTTGCGTTGCCTACGGCTCTGGTGGTCGTGCTGGCTTTTACCAGTTACTGGACGCACGCCTTGTTCTATATCGATTCGCAGGGCGTGTATCGTCGCGGCTTTGCCTATATGATCCAGCCCATTGTCAGCTACTGTTACGTTATACATACGTCCCTGCATGCGTTTGTGCAATCTCGTAGGGTCGAGAGCCTGCAGACGAAGGCTATCTATCGAACCTTGGCATTTTTCGCCATTCCGGCCCTGGTGGGCGGTACCTTTCAGATCGTATACTCGGTGCCTGGCCTTTGTGTCGGCATAATGATTAGCATGTTGCTGCTCTATATCATCTGCCAGGAGCAACTGATCTCGACTGACCCGTTGACTGGACTCAACAACCGCAACCGTTTTGAGACCTATATGCTGTCGCTCTTTTCAAATGTGGATCAGGCCGAAGATGTATATCTGCTTATGATGGACGCTGACGGCTTTAAGCAGATTAACGATCGCTATGGACATGTGGAGGGCGACCATGCTCTTCAGGTTGTTGCGACGGCGCTCAAGGATGTCTGCTCGGCGTCTGGTGGCTTTATCGCGCGTTATGGTGGCGATGAGTTCGTGGTGCTCCAAAAGGCAGCGGCGGAACAGGATATCATGCATCTGTGCGCGACAATCAACGACGAGCTCGCGCATGCCGAGGTGCCGTATGCATTGCGGATGTCCATCGGTTGCGCGCGGGTCGGCGATAGTGTTGATACCTGGCAAGACTTACTTCGCGCTGCCGATGCGGAGCCCTATCGCGTCAAGGCCGAGAAAAAGAAAGCCGGCGTACAAATACGCTAGAAAAGGGGCATACGACCGCATTGATGGTCGTGCGCCCTTTTTGCGTTTGCGGGGGCCACCGGCCATAACGCCCAGGCGCGGTGCGGCAAGACGAGCGTCTGCCGCCGCGGCTCGGTACGAAATCAACGAGAGCCAGTGCATTCCATTAAGCTAAAGTGTGTGAAGGCTCTCTAAAAAGGTGAGCTCGCTAGGCTTTTTTGGGTTTGTTGACGATGATTATGCCGCCGCAGACCAACAGCAGGGCAACAAGTACGGTAACGGGGCTCGTGCCAGCGCCCTCGCCGAGCAGCAGCGCGCTCAGCAGTACGCCAAAGACCGGGTTCATAAACCCAAAGACCGAGACGCGGCTGACGGGGTTGACGGCAAGCAGGCGCGACCACAGCGAGTAGGCGACCGCGGAGATAAGCGCCATGTAGATGATGAGCGCGATGGCGGGGGCAATTTCGGTGGGGGACAACGTGCCGCCCATCAAAAACCCGATGGCGGTAAGGACCACGCCACCGACTAAAAACTGCCACCCGGCAAGCAAAACGCCGTCGTGCTCGCGCGAGAAGATGCCGATTAGGCAGGTCGAAAGGGCACCCGCGACGGTGGAGGCCAGGATAAAGCCCTCGCCGTCGAGCGTAAAGCCAAAGGTACCGTCCGCGCCCGAAAGGTTGACGAGCGCGACGCCAGCAAAGCCCAGCACGCAGCCGAGCACCTTGGCCACATCGAGCTTTTCGGTGCGAAACGCCAGGGCGGCAAAGAGGATGGCTAGGAAGTTGGCGCTGGCCTCGATGATGGAGCTCGACATGGCGCT
>CABUVC010000140.1 GCA_902494855.1 uncultured Collinsella sp. | reverse complement strand
GGGGTCGTTACCGCACTCGGCGGCAACGGCAACCGACGCACCCGTGGTGGTCGGGCCGACGAGGGCCTGCATGCCCCAGTCGAGCAGGGTATTGAAGGCGTTGACGGCCTTCTCGCCGTCGGCCTGGTCATCCTCGGCCTTGCTGGCAAGCGGCAGCTCCTTGGTCGAGAAATCCTTGCAGCCAAGCTCGACACCCTGGGTAACGGACTTGCCGTAGGACGCGTTGGCGCCGGTCAGCGGGCCGATGGTGCCGATCTTAAACGACGCGTCGCCCGAAGCGGAACCGCTATCGCCGCCGTTGGAGGAGCAGCCGGCTAGAATGGACATCGCCCCCAGACCTGCTGCGCTCGCGATAACGCTCCTGCGATTCATAACAGGGTTCAATGACTTACCGGTGAGGCTCGACATGCGGCTCTCCTCTCAAATCTCGTCGGGTTTCGGTTACCCAACAGGCCATCCTTCGCCGTGTTCGGCGTTCGCAAAATACTAGACGCTTTAGTTAAGGAAAGTGGCGATTATTTCAACTTTTCTTTGGATTTGTTCATTTATCCATAATTCTGCGTATTTCTATTATTTTATGCAGTAATGCCACTTTATTGTGTGAAAGTAATGTTTCCGTTCTGTTACAGGCGTCCTTGCCCTGAATAAAACGGCCCGCCGGTCTCGATGTATATGCACTTAGGCGGCGATGTACTTACCGTCCTGAATCACATAGGCCGTAGCAGGCTTTTCGACCTGACCTTCGTCATTCCACGTTAGCTCGCCGGTCAGGCCGTCGATCTTGATCTTGCGCATGGCCTTGGCAAGGTCGCCGGCAATGTCGGCGCCGTCGGCCGTAATGTCGATGTCTGCCTTGTCGATGGCCTCGACGATGGCGTGGACGCAATCGTAGGCGTCGGCGGCAAACTGGTTAGGCGTCTCGTCGTAGGCGTCCTTATATGCCTTGACGAAGTCGGTATTCTTCTCGTCGTCGGCGGAGAACGGGGTCATGAGCATATCGTCGGCGATCTCACCCGAGACGGCGACGGCAGCACCGGTCGTGACGGGGCCGACGAGCGCCTGCATGCCCCAGTCGCACAGGGCAAACCTTATGGTGCAAACGTTGACAGTTTGTTACGGAAGTTCGTTTGTAGCGAGCATGTTTCCAATGTTTCCGCAGCGTTTCGGGGGTGCCGTTTTGTGCGGCTCCTGTTGCCTGGCGAGCACGCGCCCCCGGTTCACGCTAGAATGCACTCAACCTTTAAGCGGTTAATCCATCCATAAGATGCACGAAGGAGCTATCTATGAGCGAACCCCTGCGCACCGTGAACGTCGGCCTCATCGGTCTGGGAACCGTCGGCGGCGGCGTGGCCCGTCTGATCAAGAGCCACCACGATGAGTACCTGGCCGCCTACGGCATCGACCTTAAGCTGACCCGCGCCTGCGCGCTTGCCTGGGAGCAGGCCGAAGCCGCCGGTATTGAGCGCGAGGCCTTTACGAGCGACTGGCACGACGTCGTCACCGACCCCGCCGTCGATATCGTCGTCGAGCTCATCGGCGGCGAGCACCCCGCGACCGAAATCTTCACCACCGCCTTCGAGAACGGCAAGCACGTCGTCTCTGCCAACAAGGCCCTGCTGGGCCGTCATGTCGAGACGCTCGCCGAGAAGGCGCGCGCGTGCGGCGTGCAGATTAAGTGCGAGGCCAGCTGCGGCGGTGGCATCCCCATTGTCAGCACGCTCGAGCACGACCTGGTGGGCAACAAGATCCTGACCATCGCTGGCATTCTCAACGGCACCACCAACTACATCCTGTCGCGCATGGACGCCGAGGGCGCCGATTACGCTGACGTGCTCGCCGACGCCCAGGCAAAGGGCTATGCCGAGGCCGACCCGTCCGCCGACGTCGACGGCTTCGACGCCGCCAGCAAGACGGCAATCCTCGCTTCCATCGGCTTTGGCACCCGCGTTACCACCGACGATGTTTACCAGCAGGGTATCCGTACCATCGGCGCCGAGGACATTGCCCAGGCCCGCGAGCTCGGCTACACCATCAAGCTGCTGGGGATCGCACGCAACACCGACGCCGGCGTCGACGTCCGCGTGCATCCCACGCTCATCCCGGCAGACCATATGCTCGCCAAGGTCAACGGCGCCATGAACGCCGTCTACGTGGTGGGTGACGCCGTGGGCGAAACCATGTTCTACGGTGCCGGCGCAGGCTCCTTCCCCACCGCGAGCGCCGTCGTGGGCGATATCCTGTCGCTCTCCGAGCAGATCAGCCGCGGCGTGGCTCCGCTGCCCGAGATTGAGCCCTATGGTCACAACCTCGCCTTTAAGCCCATGGACGAGCTCCAGACCAAGTACTATGTGCGCCTGAAAGTCGCCGACCGCGTGGGCGCCCTGTCCGAGACGGTCGACATCTTTGCCAAGCACAACATCTCGATCTCGCTCATCAACCAGGTCGAGGACGGCAAGTCGGGCGCCAGCGATACTTGCTCGGTCATCTTCCTGACGCACCGCGCGCTCGAGAAGGACGTCCAGGCTGCCACCGCCGAGCTTGCCAGCGTCGACTGCGTAGCCGAGGTCGCCAACGTCCTGCGCATCGAGGACGTTGAGGCTTGGACCGAAGGCGTCATGGCGAACTAGTTCGGTTTACACCCCACAACGCATTTGCTCGAAGGGCTCCCGTCCGATGTGGGATGGGAGCCTTTTTGTCTCCTGCCCTAAGCACAACGACAGGGCACATTTGCGCGAGCCGCTCATCGGTAACGCGGGCTACCGTTCACCGATATGCAAACACGGCCGATTCCGGTTACGGCTACGCTGTGCTGCGAATGTCCGCCCGCGATGAGAGGAAATACCATGTTGCTCGAGGGCAAGAAAGCAATCATCACCGGAGGCACGCGCGGTATCGGCTATGCCATCGCCTGCCGTTTTATCGAGGAGGGCGCCTCCGTCACTGTCTTTGGCTCGCGTCAAGAGACCGCCGATGCGGCCGTTGAGAAGCTGACAGCCGCCTATCCCGACGCCAAGGTCTGGGGCCGCTCCTGCGACCTCACCTCACTCGAAGCCGTGACCGAGGCCTTTACCCAGGCTGCATCCGACATGGGCGGCTTGGACACGGTCGTCAACAATGCCGGTATCTCCCAGCGTTCACCCCTCTTGGACTACACGGCCGAGGAGTTCGCAAAGGTCATGGACCTTAACGTCGTCGCCGTCTTTAATGGCCACCAGGCTGCCGCCAAGATCATGACCGAGGCCGGCCACGGCGGCACCATCACTACCACAAGCTCGATGGTCGCCAAGTACGGCCAGCCCTCCGGCGTCGGTTACCCCACGTCCAAGTTTGCCGTCAACGGTATGGTCCAGTCGCTCTCGCGCGAGCTCGCCCCTATGGGTATTCGCGTCAACGCCGTTGCCCCTGGCGTGACTAAGACTGACATGGTCGCCAACCTGCCCGAAGAGGTCATCAAACCCATCATCGCCACTATCCCTCTCGGCCGCATGGGTGAGCCCGAGGACGTCGCCAACGCCTTCGTTTTCCTAGCGAGCGACATGTCCTCCTATGTCACGGGCGCCGTGCTCCCCGTCGACGGAGCCGCCCGCTCTTAAGGGACCACAAGCCTCAGCTCCCAGCCTCAACATAGTCCAACAAAGAAGGCGCGCCGTCTGCATCAACTGCAGGCAGCGCGCCTTCTTCTGTTTGAAAGGGAAGCTGTGTCCCGGAATTCCGACTCAGACCGGGACGCAGCTTCCCTCAGGGCCATGTTTCGGAAAGAGCGCCCCGTTTTGAACGCCGATTCTGGGATACCGTTTCCGCAACGGGTCTCTCGCGGAAACTGCATCCCACTCTGAGCGCCCATTCCGGGACACAGTTTCCCAACGGCCCCCGTTTCGGAAACCACATCCCGTTCCGAGCCTTCAAAGCGGGACGCGGCTTCCCCGAGAGAGTATCGACTACTTGCCGTCGTCGTCCTCGGCTTCTTCTCTTGCATAGAGCTCCAGCATGCGACGGCGGTATTCGCGCACGGCGAGCTTGGCGCGCTCCAGGCGGCGACGCTCGCGCGGAGTCAGCTCGGACGGGTCGACCTCGTCTCCATAGGTCTTATCGGCAAGCAGGTGCGCAGCGTCCACGATGCGGGCATCGATGTGGCCGCTCGCCGCCTCGGCGGAAAGACGCTCGGCAATCGTATCGAGCGTAGGCAGGCCCTCGAATACGCGACCATGGCCATGCGAAGTCAGTAGCTCATGCTCGCGCGCGAGCAAGCTCGCTAGGTCGTGGTGGGCGCGCAAGATGTCGAGCGCATCGGATGGATGCTCGGCAACCTCTGCCACGGCGGCGACCGGTGCGGCATCCACCACGCGGTAGAAGAGCTGCGCGAGCAATGGCATCAAGAACACCGTGATGGCACCGGCGGCAACCATGACCGACGCAATATCTTGCGACAGCGCGCCCGCGTTGACGGCAACGCTCGTAACGGCAACGATGATCGGCAGCGCCGTGGTGCAGTACAGGGCCACGGTAATGCGACCATACGCTGACACATCGCGCGTCGCAGGACAAATGCTCATGGAAATAAGAATGGGCACGGCACGAAT
>CABUVC010000139.1 GCA_902494855.1 uncultured Collinsella sp. | reverse complement strand
TAGCCGATGTTCTTCACAAATAAATGATAACGGGACAAGTGAGCTAGATCACTTGTCCCGTTATTAATTAAAGTGGATCGCGATGGGCAGGCTATAAAAAATCGCCGACTCGGTGGACTTCGGGTTCTAGGTCTACGTTGAATTGGTCTTTGACGGTTGTTTGGATGTGGCGGATGAGTTCGTCGACATCCGCGGCGGTGGCGTGGTCGGCGTTGACGATGAAGCCGCAGTGCTTCTCGCTCACCTGCGCGCCGCCAACGGCGTGTCCTCGCAGGCCGGCGTCCATGATGAGCTTGCCGGCAAAGTAGCCCTCGGGGCGCTTGAAGGTGGAGCCGGCACTCGGCATGTCGAGCGGCTGCTTGTCCTCGCGGCGCTGGCGGTAGTCGTCCATGTCGGCCTTGATCATCGCGGCGTTGCCCGGAGCGAGATTGAAGGTGGCCGAAAGCACGATGAAGCCGTCGTCGGCAATGCGGCTCTTGCGATAGCCCAGGTTGAGCTCGTCGACATCGAACTCGATGATATTGCCGCTGCCGCGGGTGCCGTCGTCGAGCTGGCGAGCGGGTTTGTAGACGCGCACGGACTCCAGCACATCGGCCATGCAGGCACCGTAGGCACCGGCGTTCATGTAGCAGGCGCCGCCGACCGATCCGGGGATGCCCGAGATGGGCTCCATGCCGGTGAGACCGGCCTCGGCTGCTGCCGCGGCGACATCGGAAAGCAAGGCACCGGCTGCTGCCGTGACGTGCGTGCCGTTGACCGTAATGTCGGAGAGGCCCTCGCCCAGCGCTACGACGACGCCGCGGATGCCCTTGTCGCCGACGAGCAAGTCGGAGCCGTTGCCCACGATGGTGAGGGGCAGATCGCAGCGATAGCAGGTATCGAGCGTGGCGACGAGGCCCTGCTCGGTATCGGGCGTGACAAAGACGTCGGCCGGACCGCCGATCTTAAACGTGGTGTGCTCGCGCATGGGCTCGCTCATCAGCACGTTGTCCTCGCCGGCAACGCCAGCGAGCGCGCACAGCAGGTCCTCGTTAAAAAAATCGTTCTCGTGCATACGGATATCCGCCTTTTGGTGGTCGTTGTCATCAATCGATTGCAATATACCCCACCCGGACGGATTTGGTGCGCTGGCGGCGATAAAACAGCCGTCTACCGGATTGGTAAAGTGTTTATCACCGAGGTAGAGGGGTAGTCGCTATACTTTCAAGAGATTGCGCGTAAACCCTGAAGGAGCGAGATGGCCAACAAAGTCACCCTCAAGCAGATCGCCCAGGAGGTGGGGCTTTCCCCCTCGTCGGTCTCGCTTGTTCTCAATAATCGGCCCTGTCGCATCTCGGAAGAAAACCGCAAGCTCATCAAAGAGGTCGCGGCGCGCAACCACTATGTTCCCAACCAGATCGCGCGCAGCCTGGTCATGCGCGAGTCGCGCACGCTGGGCCTTATCGTCCCTAACATCGAGAGCCGCTTTTTTGCCTCGCTCGCCGGTAGCCTGGAAAAGCGCTGCCGCGAGGACGGCTATGCGCTCTTCATTACCAGCTCGGGCGGAAGCGCCGATGACGATCTGGAGCTGCTGCGCCAGCTGGTGACGCGCGGCGTTGATGGCGTCTTCCTGGTGGTGGGTGACGAGTTCTCCGATGACCGCGCCCTGCGCGAAGAAGTCAGCCACCTGCCCATCCCGGCCGTGATGGTCGACCGTGCCATTGAAGGGCTCGAGTGCGACAAGGTGATGTTCGACCACGAGATGGGTGGCTACATGGCCACCCGCTATCTGATCGAGCAGGGCCACCGTCGCATTGCCTGCTTGGTTAACGCGCGCCGTTCCAATACGGGGCGTAAGCGACTTGCCGGCTATGAGCGCGCACTGCGCGAGGTTGGCTTGCCTATCGACGCGCGTTTGGAGTTTGAGAGCGAGTACTACATTCCGAGTGCCTACGAGGCCTCGGAGGCGGTGCTCGCAACTGATGCCACCGCTGTGTTCGCAAGTTCGGATAACATCGCCCTCGGTCTGCTCAAGCGCTTGCACGAGATGGGGAAGAGCATCCCGGGCGATATCTCGGTGGTGAGCTATGACAACTCGGCGGCCGACGTTCTCTTTGAGCCGGCGCTGACCGCGATTGAGCAGGATCCTGGTGTCCTTGCGGAGCATGCTTTTGGCTGCATGTCCAAGCGTCTTGCCGGTAGGGGCGGTAGGCGTGCCGAAGAGGTCGTCCTGGAGCCGGCACTTATCGTTAAGGGCAGCGTGCTCGAACTTACCGAATGTAGCTAAGCGTACTTGTTTGTTTGCATAGATTGCATGCGGAGTGTCCGCTATTTGCCGGCAGGCACCCCGGCCCTCGTCCGTTAACTCTTCCGCTGGGCGAGCCATAGACGCCGCGCACCGATAGGGTAAGGCAGTGGCTTGAAATTGGTGCTATATTCAGCTTGAGTTGTTTAATGCTAGTACGGGAGGCTGATATGGGGCTGTTCAAGAAGAAAAACCCGCAGGATGCCTTTGATCCCGATGTGTTTACCATCACGGATACGATTTTGGACCCGCCGCGGTTTACGTTTTTGCCGGCTATCTACCAGGATGCCACGCGTCGCAAGTGGGCCGTGCATCAGCGTGGTGCAGAGCCTAAGATTTTTGACTATGCGGACGTGTTGCAGTGCGAAGTAGCCGAGGCGGGCGATCCGGAGGCCGAGGAAGTGACTTCAAAACAGGAATTTGCCCAGCGTATCCTGGCAAATCCTGCCAAGGCGGCGAAAATAAACGCTGCCAAGCGTAATATGTGTCTTGGTATGGGCGTTGTTGTGGCGGTTCAGACGGGAAAAGACGAGGTTTCCAAATTAGAGATTCCCGTTATGACCGACGAAGTTAAACGCGATTCAAGTCTATATAAGTCGTATCGGAATGTCGCCGAGAAAATCAAGGCCGAGTTTGATGCCATGGGAGGGCTGGCCTAATTCTGGTGACATACATTTTTGAATGAGGAGTCTGTGCAATGGCAGGCGAATCTTATGCAATTCCCCCCAAAGATCGTGCTGTTGAGGGAATTCTTTGGTATATCCAGCACCATCAGCTTGCCGGCGGGGATCGCCTGCCGGCCGAGCGCGTGCTGTGCGAAGAGATTGGCGTTTCGCGTACAGCGTTGCGTGCCGGTATCACGCGGCTCATCTCGTGTGGAACGCTCGAGAGCCGTCGCGGATCGGGTACGTATGTGTGTCCTCCCAAGCCGCTAAACATCTTTCAGGAAACGTATAACTTTTCCGATGCTGTGCGGACTGCCGGTCTGCACCCCTCTTCTCGTCTGGTTTCCACCGGGACCATCGAGGCGGATGAGGCGCTTGCCGACAAGCTTGGGGTGTCTGTAGGCGCTCCTTTGCTCCGCATGCAGCGCGTTCGACTTATTGAGGGCGAGCCGGCGTCAATCGAGACCGCTCACGTTAACCTGTCCCTGTGCCCATCGCTTACCGAGCACGATTTTGAGTGCGAGAGCCTTTACGATGTCTTGCTCAAAGAAGGCGGCGTGCGTGTTGAGCATGGACGTGAGCATATCTCTATCTCGCGTTTGAACGTCGAAGAGGCCGAGCTGCTCCAGCAAGAAGAGGGAACGCCGGTGTTCTATGAGAGCTCGATTGAATTTGATAAGGACATGCGTTTTGTGGAGCATTGCAAATCGGTGATTTTGCCCACAAAGTTTCGCTTTGCCGATAACGGCGAAGAGAACGGCATGAGGAGTGTGGCAGGTGAACAATGGCTGAAACAGTAGATGCCACCCCGGTTTATATGCGCATTCGACGCCGCATCGAGGAGCGTATCGAGCGCGGTACATATCCCACGGGTTCCATGATTCCGTCCGAAAAAGACCTCGCCGAGGAATTTGGTACGACACGCTTGACCATCCGAAGCGCTGTCGATGAGCTGGTTCGGCGCGGGCAGATTCGCCGTGTTCGGGGGAAAGGTGCCTTTGTGGCGCAGAAAGTACCTGCTTTTTTTGAACGCACGGGCGGTTTCCGTGAATCGGTCCGTGCTTCGGGCGGCGAGCCGTCCGTCCGTATTCTCGCACGTTCCAAGCGTTATGCGGGGCCATACTACGCCGACCTGTTTGGCACCGCCGAGGACGACCTGCTTTATTCCATTCGACGTCTGAACTGCATTAACGGTGACCCCGTATCGATTGAGATGGCGCTGATTCCCTGCCTGCTGTTCCCAACCATCGAAGATATTGACGTGTCGGTCTTCAGCTTGTACGAGACCTATGAGATGCTGGGCCGAAAGCCAGTTATGGCACAGGAAAAGCTCGATATCGAAGCGCTGGGCGCACGAGATGCCGGCCTGCTTGGACTGGAGCAGGGTGATCTTGCCTTGACGCTGGAGTGCGTAAGCTTCGATGCGAGCGGCCAGGCGATCGAGTACGTCAAGTCGTTTAACCGCGGTGATGCGGGTGGATATACCTATACGTACTAGCTGGTTTTTTGCATAACGGGCTGAAAAGTTGACGGAATTTTGATTCGTTGAGCAGACCGTATATACAACCTTACATGGCTCAAAATCGACCGTTCGCCGATGGGGATAAATTAATCGACAAAGAGATATCAAAAAGCCGT
>CABUVC010000138.1 GCA_902494855.1 uncultured Collinsella sp. | reverse complement strand
TTGCCTTTCTTTCTTTGGCGTCGATTTCTCCGGTTAAGAGTATGGGTTCGTGTCCACGGCTTTGAAGTAGCCTACATAGCTCTTCGGCATGCTTTTTCCTTTTGGATAGCACAAGCGGATGTCGACCGTTTGATGCGGTCTCGAGGGCGTCGTCGACAATTGCTTCGTTTCTTGCGGCGTGTGCACACAGGAGATCGAGAATTTGATTAAAGGATGCCCCCGGCTCGTAGGAGGGTAGCCTAACTCCGGTAAAACGCGGTCTAACGACGCGCTGAATCCCCTGTTGGATTGCTTGCTTTTTTGGATCGACGACATAGCGAAGCGGGCCACAGAGCATCGAGAGTGATCGCGTGAGTCCGTCCGAGCGCTCGGGCGTCGCGGAAAGGCCATATACATATTTAGCTGGAGCGGACTTGAGGACAAGCTCAAGCTGTGGCGCGGCCGCATGGTGACATTCGTCACAGATGATGAGGCCGTAATCACGAACGAGCTCCTTGGCTATTGGTTCTCCGGTCTGGGGGTCCTTGCCGGATAGCGACTGGAATGAAGCAATGTCGATGAGATGACTTATAGCGGTCTTGCCCCCTCCGATTTGCCCAATGAGCGGAGGCTGCCTTTTGCTGATTCGTCCTTTTGGGGTTCGGACGGGCTCCCTGTTGTCAGTTATGTCGAGAAATCGTTCGAGCTGGGATTTCCATTGGGCAATGAGCGCGGTCTTGGGGACGATAACGAGCGTTGGAAGACCGATAGCAGCAATAAGATAGGCTCCGATGATGGTTTTACCGAAACCCGTCGGTGCAGACATAATTCCGTCTTCATGGCCGAGCATCTGCTCGGCGGCAATTTGCTGTTCAGGGCGAAGCATCCCTTTAAATGCCATCCCAATTGGATTGCCCGATACGCGCTTGTCTGAATAGTGGGCAGAAGCGCCGACTTCTTGAAGCAACCGCTCAAGTTGAGCCTTGCAGCCTCTGGGAATCGCGACGCAGCCATCTCTAAGTTCACTGAGGTCTATGTACCGCGGTTTGCCGAATACTGATTGATGCATAGATTGCGCCCGGAAGAATTCCGGGTTGGCAAACGTTGCAAGCCTGCGGACTTCCATTTGAGCTGCTGGGCTCAGAGACTTTTCGGGGATGTAGAGCATGTCAGCTTGCGTGACGGGCAGCGATGACGGAAAGTCCCGCGGCGTGAGCGGGAGCCGCTTTCGCGGCCTCTGGGAATGTGGCGCAGTGGTGTTTGCCGTCGCCGTAGCCGCTATTCCATGCGGTCTATTATCGATGCTCTCAATCAGACTTTGCACCGTCACGCGCGGGATTAACTGGATTTGCGAAAGGTAGAGCCATTGATCGGGAAAGGGCTCAAATTGCTCGTCAACAAATACACTGTTCCCTTTTCGCTGCGCTTTTCCTTGAAAGGGTAGCGCTATGAGATTTCCGAAGCCGCCCTCGGGAATGGTGGACTGCGCGGGCAACATTCGGTCAAAAGCTTCGAAGGTGATTGTCTTGTTGAGCATCGCCGCTTCGGCGATAAGGCTGCTTCCAAAATCTCGTGCAGTCTTTGCGCTAGCGAGCTCTAGGAAGAAAAACCAGACATGTGCGCCGTTGCCTGATCTCGATCGTTCAACGGCAGCATCGATTCCATGGCTTTTTGCGACAAGCCGAATGGCATTGGTCGCTTCTTTCCAATCGGCTCCGTCAAAATCGATGACCAGGACTTTTGTGTTGCTGTCACTATCGAGAACATACTGACCTATGACGTCTCGGAGCCTGTCGTCATTGCCTTTGAAATGGTCGATGATCGTGGCATCGCTCAACTCGGGGAAGACGCGGTTGCCGCATTCTGCGCATTTGACTTTCTGATGGCTCGCTTTGGGACAAGTGCCTGACTTCCACTCATTTGCGCAGGCGGGTGCATAGCCGATTCCCCCGTCTTTTCTGCGGTACCCATGAGCGTAAACATCTTTACGACCAGTAAAGAGATTGCGAAAGAGCTCGAGTTTGTCGCGCGCTGGGCTCGCGCTGGTGACGATGCCCTCGGCCTGTGCCCGTTTGTCGAAAGATCTGCCAGCTTTCTCCCATTCTTCGAGCGTTGCGTAACGGATGTCTGGACCGTTGCTGCAGATGACGATTTGACTTTGCGGCTCCGATACGTGAGAGATTGCTTTCTTGAATTGGAATAACGTGTCCCCGATGAGGGCGTATTGATGCGTGACGTTGCTCATGTAAATGCCGTCCTAGTCAGGGTTCATTGAAATGAGGGTACGTTATTTTGGTTGTTGGGGCGCTCGGCTCTTGTTTCGGTTCGGTGATAGTGGAGTGCGGCTCCGTGAGTGGTGTTCGGGTGGCGCCAAAGTGTGTGCGGCTGTTGCGGAATGGGTTTTAGCGGATATGGGGTGGGTTAGAGACAACAGGGAGTTGCCCCCGAATGGGCCGAATGGGCTGGTGGGCAAAAAATGGCAAATATGAGTACTGTTGTTGGAGTAGTATCATATCATCTGGAATGAATCTAAGACAATCGCTTGAAATTGGATATAGTCAACCCCCTAAACAGGGCGATTCGGGACGGTATGGGGAGCGGTTTGCGGCCTTTCGACTAAAACGGTCCTGTTCCGCCGCAACTTCTAAAGAAACGCCGGCGCGCCCTGAGTTGGGTGCGCCGGCGTGATGGTTTTGCTGCGGCTGGTAGTACCTCGGTCGCTCGACAGTCCCGGCATGTCCGGCCTTGTCAGACAAACCTTTGTTGGCGCTTGACGTTTGCCCAGATAAAACCTGCCAAAATAAACCTGTCCCTAATTGGCAGGTTGGTAGCGGGGGCAGTAGCTGATGGCGATGGCGTCGACGCCTACGTGGGTGGCGATGGTGCAGCCGATGGGGCCAGTGCCGGCGTCTACGTAGTCCTGGCCCGCGAGCGCCTCGTTGACAAGTTCCTGCTCCTCGGCGGCGCCGGTCGTGAGCACGCGCACGCTTGAGCCCGGGTGCTCGTCCAAAAACGCGAGGCAATCTGCCATGGTGTTGGCGACGATGCGCTTGGCGCCGCGGCCCTTTTTGATTGCCTTGATCTCGCCCGATTTCCACTCCGGCGAAACGGCCAGGCGAATGTTGAGCATCTGCGTCAGCTGGCCGGCGAGCTTGGGGGCGCGGCCGTTTTTGACCAGGTTCTCGAGCGTGCGGGGAATCAGCAGCAGGTGGGCTTCGGGCAGCGTCGCGCGGATCTGCGCCTCGGTCTCGTCCAAGCTGCGGCCGTCCTCGCGCATGGCAAGCGCGTACTCCACCAGCAGGCCCTCGGCGCCCGAGCCGGTGCGCGAATCGATGCAGCGCACGTCGAGCTCGTGGGTCTCGGCGACCAGGCATGCGTTGGAATAGCAGGCGGACCACTCGCTGCACAGCGAGATAAAGATCGCGCTGTCGTGGCCATCGGCGCGTACGCGGTCAAACAGCGCCTTGAACTCGCCGGCGCTCGGCTGCGAGGTGTGCGGCAGCTGCTCGGAGCCGGCCATGCGGGCGACGTATTCCTCGGCGGTAATCTGCACCTGGTCGAGCAGGTCCTCGCCCTCGATAATCACATGCAGCGGAATCACGTAAATGCCGAGCTCTTGGGCACGGGCGGGGGAGATGTCCGACGTGGAGTCGGTTATGATGGCAAAAGACATAATTGCACCTTTCGTTGGGGCGCGGCAGCGCCGCCTTCTGAAAGCAAAGTGCGACAAGTATAGTGGAGTTGCTCTACATTGCTAGGTTCAATTGTTGAATAGTCAACAGTTTGAAGCGGTGGTGTGGAAATCATCAACTGGGGAAGAAGGGTGCCGATGGCGGCATTGCAACTTTGCGAGCGGCCGGTTGTGCTGTTCGATTTTGACGGCACGGTGG
Source organism: uncultured Collinsella sp. (assembly GCA_902494855.1). Lineage (GTDB taxonomy): Bacteria > Actinomycetota > Coriobacteriia > Coriobacteriales > Coriobacteriaceae > Collinsella. The sequence goes on along the minus strand of CABUVC010000138.1, from coordinate 768 downwards.
CCGATACGGGTCGGGCAGTGATGACCTCGACGCGCAAGACGCTGGCTGCGCGCGGGTTTTCGGAGACGCAGATGGGTGATCTGCGCCGCATGATCGGGCCGCCCCTGTGGAAGAGCTTTCACGACTTTTACGGCTTTTCCCGCGAGGAGTCGCTTGAGGTGGCCGATGAGTACCGCGCCTTTTTTGATGAACTGGGACCGGAGGAGTATCCCGTGTTCAATGGGGTCCCCGAGCTGCTGGATGGGTTGGTCGCCCAAGGCAAACGTATGGCCGTGGCGACGTCGCGCATGGAGGCAAAGTGCGTTGACATGGTGGGAGAGCTGGGACTTTCTCAGTTTGAGGCGGTGGTTGGCATGAATCCGCCGCAGGGGCGCGAGACCAAGGCCGATTCGGTCCGCGACGCGTTGGCGGCCTTGGGTGCGGCCGCGGGCGATGCCGTGATGATCGGCGATCGCTTTAACGATGTGGAGGGCGCGCACGCAATGGGCGTGCCGTGCATCGGCATCTATTCGGGCGCGGCGGCGCCGGGCGAGCACGAGGCGGCGGGTGCCGATGCGGTGGTGCACTCGGTGGCCGAGCTTGCTAAACTTTTCGCTATCTAATGACATAATGTGAGGGGCGAGCGCGCTCGCCGCTCATTGGTAAGGAGGTCGTCCATGAATCAGGTGGAGCAGAGCGTTGCCGAGTATGTCGACGAGGTCTGGGAGGATGTCGTCGCCGATATCGAGCAGCTGGTGAGTTATCCGTCCGTGGCAGTTTCTGCCGATG
>CABUVC010000137.1 GCA_902494855.1 uncultured Collinsella sp. | reverse complement strand
CGCGCGGGGGTTTCTTCTGTTCCGGCGGCTCGCTCTGCCGCGGCCGCGCTTTTGTCTGGTGGGATTTCGCTGAAACGAAGTCTCGCCTTCGGCGGGCGTGGTAGCCTTTGTCGTTGAACGAACTACTTATGTAACGAAAGGAAGCCTATGGCAGCTGCACAGCCGCTTAAGATTCGCATGGTTGCCGGACTTGGCAACCCGGGTGAGGAATATGCCGAGACCCGCCACAACGCCGGCTTTAAGGCGATCGATGAGCTGGCCCGTCAGGCCGGTGTCACGTACTGGAAAAACCAGGCCGGCGCCGAGGTCGCACTCATCAACATCAACGATCCCGAGGAAGAGGGTGGCAAGCGCCAGATCGTGCTGGTCAAGCCGCAGTCGTACATGAACACCTCGGGCGGACCCATCTCCAAGCTCTGCCGCGAGTACAAGATCAAGGCCGAGGAGCTGCTCGTGATTCACGACGAGCTCGACATTCCCGCCGGTGACGTGCGCGTCAAGGTGGGCGGAGGCCATGCCGGTCACAACGGCCTGCGCTCCATCATCGACAAGATGGGCAGCCGCGACTTTAGCCGTATCCGCACCGGCATCGGCAACCCTCCCGGCAAGATGGCCGTGGCAGACTATGTGCTCAAGCAGCTGCGCGCCCGCGAGGCCGAGGACTTCCAGGACACCTGCGCCCGCGCCGCAGATGCCGCCGGTCTGGCCATCGTCCACGGCGTAATCTACGCCCGCGACCACGTCAACGGCGCCGCCTCCGCCAACGGCAAGCACTAAAACCTACCGTTTAGGGACAGGTTTATTTTGGCAGGTTTTATCTGCGGAAACGCCCCGGTGGCCGCATCGCAATAAACCCCGCACCGCCATACACGCATAACACCCCAAAGGGGGCCGGCCTCATCACAACCCGAGGCCGGCCCCCTTTGCCGTTTTGCCTGATAAAACCGACCAAAATAAACCTATCCCCCTTTGGTAGGCCGAAGTGGATAAACCCTTTTCCCGACCGCCGAAGACACACGTAAGCGACATGTCCATGAGGGTATAATTTGCACCGTATGTCTGCACAACGCCTGTGCGCGTACGGTTTTATTCGGGCTACCGTCCATTTCCGTGGAGGCACGGTTCGGCGGCCCTAACAAGAGAGGGGTTCTATGTATAAGATCCTGGAGAAGACGCAGTTCTCGGAGAAGGTGTTCAAGTTCCGCATCGAGGCGCCTGCAATCGCCAAGCATGCGCACGCTGGACAGTTCCTCATGGTTCGCGCCAACGAGACGGGCGAACGTGTCCCGTTTACCCTGGCCGGCTGGAACGGTGACGAGGGCTGGGTCGAGTTCATCTTCATGGTGATCGGCAAGACCACCGAGATGCTTTCCACCTACGAGGCCGGCGAGTCGCTGCGCGACGTCGTGGGCCCGCTGGGCGTTCCCACCGAGATGGCTGAGGGCCCCTGCGCCGTCATTGGCGGCGGCGTCGGCCTGGCAATTGCCTTCCCGGTCGCCAAGCACCTGGTCGAGACCGGCCACGAGGTGCACGCCATCATGGGCGCCCGCACCAAGGACCTCCTGCTCATGGAGGACCAGTTCCGCGAGCTCCTCGACGAGGACCACATCCACATCACCACTGACGACGGCTCCTATGGCGAGCAGGGCGTTGTCACCGCTCCGCTGGAGCGCCTGCTGCAGGACAAGGCCGTGAGCCAGGTCTTCTGCGTCGGCCCCGTTCCGATGATGAAGTTCTCGACCCTCACCGCCCAGAAGTACGACACCCCCATCACCGCGTCGCTCAACCCCATCATGGTTGACGGCACCGGTATGTGCGGCTGCTGCCGCGTCGAGGTGGGCGGCGTGACCAAGTTCGCTTGCGTCGACGGCCCCGACTTCGATGCCACCCTGGTCGACTGGGATGACCTTCGTGCCCGCCAGGCCGCTTACCGTTCCGAAGAGGGCGCGTCCCTCAAGGCCTATGAGGAAAAGAGCTGCGCATGCCACTAGTTAACGGTCGTTTCGTTGCCGATATGAAGTCGCCCCGCACCCCCGATAACGAGGAGCCGGCTGCCGAGCGCGCCTGCGACTTCCGCCCCGTCGACAAGGGCTTCACCGAGGAGATGGCGCTGGCCGAGGCCGAGCGCTGTCTCAACTGCAAGAAGCCGTTCTGTGTTGAGGGCTGCCCCGTCAACATCAACATTCCCCGCTTTATCGAGCAGATCCGCGCGAAGGACTTCGGCGGCGCTCTCGATACCATCCGCGAGGACTCCATGCTTCCCGCCATCTGCGGCCGCGTCTGCCCGCAGGAGAACCAGTGCGAGGGCAAGTGCATCCGTGGTAAGAAGTCCGAGCCCGTGGCCATCGGCCAGCTCGAGCGCTTCCTGGGTGACCGCCCCGAGCTCGCCTCCACGCCCAAGATGGCCCCCAAGAACGGCAAGAAGGTCGCTGTCGTCGGCTCCGGCCCGTCTGGCATCACCTGCGCCGGCGAGCTCGCCCGCAACGGCTTTGACGTCACCGTCTTTGAGGCCTTCTTCACCGGCGGCGGCGTGCTGGTCTACGGCATCCCCGAGTTCCGTCTGCCCAAGGCAGTCGTCAAGCGCGAGATTGACGGCCTGGAGGACATGGGCGTCAAGTTTGAGTACAACTCCGTCGTGGGCAACATGGCCACGGCCGAGGAGCTGTTTGAGCAGGGCTTCGACGCCATCTACGTGGCGACCGGTGCAGGCCTGCCCAAGTTCCTCAACGTCCCCGGCGAGAACCTGCCCAACGTCTTCTTCGCGAACGAGTACCTCACCCGCGTGAACCTGATGAAGGCCAACAAGTTCCCCGAGTACGACACCCCCACCAAGCACGGCAAGAACGTCGTCGTCTTTGGCGGCGGCAACGTGGCTATGGACGCCGTCCGTACCGCCAAGCGTCTGGGCGCCGAGCACGCCATCATCGCTTACCGCCGTACCGAGGACGAGATGCCCTGCCGTCGCGCCGAGCTGCACCATGCTAAGGCCGAGGGCGTCGAGGTTCTGCCGCTCGTCTCCCCGCTCGAGTTTGTCGCTGGCGAGGACGGCTCCGTGTGCGCCGTCAAGGTCCAGAAGATGGAGCTCGGCGAGCCCGACGAGTCCGGCCGTCGTCGCCCGGTGCCCATCGAGGGCGCCATCGAGGAGATCCCCTGCGACGTCGCGATTTCGGCTATCGGCACCAACGCCAACCCCTTCGCAAAGAAGATCGGCGGCAAGATGGAGCTCAACAAGTGGGGCTACATCGTCGCCGACGAGGAGACCGGCCAGACCACCGATCCCCGCATCTGGGCCGGCGGCGACATCGTCACCGGTGCCGCTACGGTCATTCTGGCGATGGGCGCCGGCAAGAAGGCCGCCGCTTCCATCACCAAGAGCCTGCTGGGCGAGTAATCACCTACAGCACTAGCCGCCAAACGGCAAAGTCCCCGTCGAGCACACGCCCGGCGGGGACTTTTTTCTATGCCGGCCGCCCGACCACCACAAAGGGGACAGGCACCTTAGTGGTGGTTTTGGACTTGCCTGATCGTTTTGTCTCAATCTGTAACAGTTGGAGTCCGTTGAGCCCTGCAGTTGTTACAGATCGAGATATTGTGCCGGCCGCCCACGCCGCATCTCAATCTGTAACAGTTAGAGACCAAATATGCCGCCTGGTGTTACAGATCAAGACGTTGGGCTGACGGCCGAACGGTTCATCTAAATCTGTAACAGTTAGAGCCATTTTCGCTGGCTTGGTGTTACAGATCGAGACTATGCAAAAGCCGAGGATAGGCACTGCCGCCAAGGCCTTCCCCTCGGCCTAAAACAAAAACCACCACAAAGGTGCCTGTACCCTTTGTGATGGTTTTTGGTCGGCTAGCCTTCGAGTTGAGCCACTTTGTAGCGGTAGGCAGCGGCGATAACGTCTTTGCAGCCTTCGCGCCCCAGCTTGGCGCGGTTGACGACGATATCCTTACCGCTCGTCATCTTCCACTTGCCGGCGCTGTAGCGCTTATAGAACGCCTCGCGCGCCTTCTGCTGCTGTTTGACCAGCTTGGCGCCCTTCTTTTTGTTGAGGCCACGCTTCTTGCGCACAATCTCGACGCGGTCCTCAAAGGGCGCTGTCACCAACACGGCAATGTGGTTGGGGTTGTTGCGAAGCAGGTAATCGGACAGGCGGCCTTCGATAATGCAGCTCTCGGTCTCGCCCAAATCCAAAATCACCTGGCTCATCTTTTGGAATAGCTTGTCCGAGTACGAACGGGCATCGTAGCGGTCGGGCAGAAACGCCATGTTCTCCACAGCCAGGCGCTCGTCGTAGGCGGCCATCTTGTCGAGCGACTCGCCCGCACGCAGCGACGCACGCACCAGCAGTTCGTTGTCGTACAGCGGAATCCCCAGCTCGTTGGCAAGCATTCGGCCAATCTCATGACCCTCGGCACCAAAATCGCGCGCGATGGTAATGACCACAGGATTCTTCTTGTTCTCCAGATCGCTCATCGCGATTCCTTTCTAACAAACGAGAAAGAGGCAATCTCTGTTCCCATTTTTGTCACTTGCGCCGGTCCTGGTTTCCCAAGTGTGGCAGATTGCCCCGAAAGAGGAGCGCCGCGTACTAAATGTACGCAAGCGACGATTGAGGGGCAAGGTGCCGTGCTTGGGGAAGCAGGACTATGCGGCTACGATGCGGCGTTGAT
>CABUVC010000136.1 GCA_902494855.1 uncultured Collinsella sp. | reverse complement strand
TCCCGGCATTGAGCACAAGCATCGAATCATCGTCGCAACCGAAAGCCTTCTGGGCGAGGGTTTCGACCTGTCTTACCTTGACACGCTACTCATTGCCACGCCGATATCTTGGGACGGCAGCATAACGCAGCAAGCAGGCAGGCTGCATAGAAGTCACGAGGGCAAGCAGCGGGTTGAGATATTCGACTATGTTGATCTGTCGATACCCATGCTTGGGCGCATGTACCAGAAGAGACTCAAGACCTACGCCAAGCTGGGGTATGAAGTCTTTGAAGCAAACGACGATAGACAGAACGATAGTAACATCCTTGTTAGGCCGGCAAAGGCCGTGGAGGCTTTAGCGGATGACATTGCGAGCGCATCGAAAAGCATTTTTATTGCCGCACCCTACGCATCCGCCGCATGCCTCGCGAAGCTCGCCGCCGCACTCACGAACGCCGCTGCCCGCGGGATTGCCATTGAAATATCTATTGCCTCGACTCCACGCGATGACGTAAAAGCGATTTTTGCCGAGATGAACGTCGACTATTCCATCGAAGCCGAAGGACGCCTGTGCGCATCAGTGATTGACGAGGAAACCGTCTGGTACGGAACTATTCCATTACTAGCTTTCCCTAAGAAAGAAGACTGCAGCATTCGTTTCAAAAGCAGCGAAGTCGCAGCCGAGCTTTTGAGCGAAATCCAACGAAGAGGAGAGCCGGAGCCCGCAGCAACGGACGGGATGTCTCCAGTAGTTGCGGTGGAATAGGGGCCGTTTAGCCAATCGGCCACCGCCCAATCCCCATTCCACCGCAAGTTATAAGCGGGCAATCAGACCTGCGGACCCTGAAACAGCTCCTCGTGCGAACCCATTCTCACCAGCCGGATCACCGGATTAGTCTTATGCGGCAAGTAGAGAACGACCACATCGACCAAGCCATCGGATAGATGGAAATCGATGTGGCCGTTGTAATTGCCGCCCGGGTTCGAAAGCTCGTGGGCGCCATATTCTGCGGGAAGCGAGCCGTGAGCCGCAAGCTCTGCGACCGCCGCCTTAAACTCGGTTTTTAACTGCGGATGAATGCGCATCGCCCGTTTGTAATCCGCCTTAAACTGAGCCTCGACTTTAATCTCAAACATCGCTAGTCCTCATCGAGGAACGACATCAGATCATCCACGCTATCGAACGACGGGCTGTCATCTGGCAGGATCCCCAACTCATGAGCTTCGGCGATCACCATGGCACGCCTCGTTGCCTCGTTGGGAACTTCGGGTCGACCCACAATCTCAAACGGAATCTTTCGCTGATTCACAAGCTGCCGAACAGCAAGGTTGAGATACGAATTGAGACTCAGGCCAACCGAATCCAAGAACTCAGTCGCCTGTTCCTTGAGCCCTTCTTCGATGCGAACCGTCGTAGGCTTAACCGTTGCAGTAGACATACGCGACCTCCTCGCCCTCGTCTTTTGCATCAGTATACCCAGTTTAGAATGGCATACTGATGTTAAATAGGATCAGTCTGCCATTCATATAACTACGACGTGACGCGCTCGCCCTATATCAACCCGCTCAGAGCGGTATCGACGGCCTCGTCGAGGTCGTCGGTGATGTGCACCAGCTCCGGATCGAGCGGGCTAATCATACCGGCGTCCATCACCGGGCCGTTGAGCCAGTCAAACAGGCCCTGCCAGTACTCGGTGCCCACCAGCACGAGTGGCATGCGCTTTACCTTGTGCGTCTGCACCAGCGTGAGCACCTCGAACATCTCGTCGAGCGTGCCAAAGCCGCCGGGGAACACGATGGCGCCCGAGCTGTACTTAACGAACATGGTTTTGCGCACAAAGAAGTAGCGGAAGTCCATGCCGAGGTTCACGTATTTGTTGAGCCCGTGCTCGTGCGGCAATTCAATGCCTAGGCCAACTGACTTGCCGTTGACACTCGCTGCTCCCCTGTTGGCCGCTTCCATGATGCCGGGGCCGCCACCGGTGATGACCGCCACGCCACGTTGCGCGATCTTGCGCCCGACGGTGCGCGCCGCCTTGTAGAGCGGATCGGTCTTGGGCGCGCGGGCGCTACCGAAGATAGTCACCGCAGGTCCAAGCTCGGCAAGTGCGCCAAAGCCATCGACAAACTCTGCCTGAATGCGCAGCACGCGCCAGGGGTCGGCGTGCAGCCAGTCAGTCGACTCCTCGGGCGCCAGCAGGTTGGCGTAGGTGTTGTCCTTGGGAATCATGGGACCGCGCATGACCACAGGACCGCGTCGGTACGTCTCGTCGTAGGCAGGCTCGCCCTCGACGTTCTCATTCTTAATCATGGGTACTCCTATCGAGAAAAAGAAAAACGGGCGGGATCGACGCCATGCGTCAAACACCCGCCCGAACATCAACCATTCGGTATGGTACCCACGATGCATCAAGTGCTTGCAAGGCATCGGTCAGCGGTCGTGCAACCGATGCCAGCGAAGGCGATGCCCGGCGCCGGCTGCGCGCGGTCGATTGGCACGCGATCTCGACACCGCGCGAACGCCCCCGTAAGCGCACCCGCAGCTCTTAGTAATCCACCGCCGCAGGGCTGTTCATCCAGTCGCTCACGAACGCGCCGTAGCGGCCCTCGATAATGGCCTGGCGGGCACGCTGCATAAGGTTGAGCAGGTAGTAGATGTTGTGCATCGAAAGCAGAATGCCGCCGAGCATCTCCTTCTGCGTGACCATGTGACGGATGAGCGCACGGCTGTAACCGCCCGTGCACACCGGGCAGGTGCAGGTGGGATCGATGGGGCCGTCGTCGTGCGCAAAGCGAGCGTTGCGGAAGTTGAGGCGACCCTCGCTGGAGAATGCCGTGCCCATACGGCCGGTGCGCGTCGGCAGCACGCAGTCAAACATGTCGATGCCCACGCCAACGCCGCGCACGAGCGTGGTCGGGTTGCCGACACCCATCAGGTAGCGCGGCTTATGCTTGGGCATGTACTCGCTCACGAGCGGCGCCAGGGTCTCGAACATGGTCTCGTGATCCTCGCCCACCGAATAGCCACCGATACCATAGCCCGGGAAGTCGCCGCACTCCTCCAGATGGCGCAGCGAACGCAGGCGCAGATCCAGGTGCATGCCGCCCTGAACGATGCCAAAGAGCGCCTGGTCATCGCGGGTATGCGCCTTATAGCAGCGCTCGGCCCACATGCTCGACAGCTCAACGGCGCGCTCAACGTAGGCGCGCGTGGCGGGATAGCCCGGGCACTGGTCCAGCTGCATGCAGATGTCGGAGCCGAGTTTCATGGCGATTTCCATGTTGTCCTCGGGCGTCCAAAACACGTGGCGGCCGTCGTAATCGTTGACGATAAAGCGCACGCCCTCATCGGTGAGCTTGACGGCATCGTTGTGGCTGAAGACCTGGAAACCGCCCGAGTCGGTGAGGATGGGGCCGTGCCAGTTCATGAACTTGTGCAGTCCGCCCAGCTCGGCGATGGTGTCCTCGCCGGGACGCATGGACAGGTGATAGGTATTGGCAAGCACGATCTGGGCACCGAGCTGCTTGACGGTCTCGGTGGGAATACCCTTGACGTTTGCCTTGGTGCCCACGGGCATAAAGATTGGCGTCTCGATGTCGCCGTGCGGGGTATGCAGCACGCCGGCGCGCGCGTGCGTGGTCGGGTCCTCGGCGATAAGGTCGAATTTAAAGAGGCTCTGGTCCATAAACTGGAACTCCTTGGTTGCGGTTCATACGCAGACCATTATACGAGCAACCATCGAACCGCACCGACTCGACAGAAACTGGTGCGAGGAGGATACGGCAGGGACACGGCAAATGAGCGTGGATTTTTGGACGCTTACCGGATGAGCGTGGATAATCTCCCACTTTTGCCCAAAGCACAGCCCAAAAACGGGAGATTATCCACTTTCATTCTGCGGGCACTCATTTAAGTACGTCCCCGATGAGTGGAGCTATTTACCAGCCACGGCAACGCCGATATTTTGGCAACGTCAGACACTATGACCCAATCCAGGGGCACGGAAACGACAGGAGCCCCCGCTCGTGACCGCGGGTCGGGGCTGCGACAATGTTGTTGAAGTGCCAGAGGCGCAGCCGCGCCGCAACGAGGTTGGGAGGCTCCCGTGCCTAGATATTCTACCGCCTTCGGAATGGACGTACACCTCAGGTCCACCACCGTCTGCGCGCTCGACGCGGAGACGGGCGAGGCCGTGACGAGGAGGTTCCGCGGCAACCCCTGGGGCGAGGTCGCGGAGTGGATGTCGGGCTTCCCCGGCCCGTCGCTCGCCGCCTACGAGAGCGGCTACCTCGGCTTCGCCCCGCAAAGGGAGCTCTCCGGGCTCGGCGTCGACTGCGTCGTCGCGGCCGTCTCCAAGGTCCCGAGGTCGGCGGCAGACTTCTCGTCCAAGAACGACCGCAACGACGCGGCCAGGATGGCCAAGGCGATACTGTCGCACGATATCTCCCCGGTATGGGTGCCGTCCCCCGAGATCGAGGGGCTCAGGGATCTCGCCGCCGCCCACGACGCGGCGACCGCGAGGCTCGCGGCGGCGAAGCAGCGGCTCCTGGCGTTCCTAGCCCGCCGCGGCTATGTCTACGGCGGCACGACGCCGGCCGGCAACCCCCGGAAGTACTGGACGTACGGCTTCCTCAGGTGGCTCGACGGCATACACCCCGCCGACGACGGAGGCATCCGGGCGCTTGCGGCGCTGAG
>CABUVC010000135.1 GCA_902494855.1 uncultured Collinsella sp. | reverse complement strand
TCTTGCCGGCGGCGATGTTGAGAATCTTGGCTCCAGCGCGCACCTTGGCGTGGGCATCGTCGTCGCAGCGAACGACCGTAGCGATGACGGGGATGTCGGCGATGTTGGTGATGTGCTCGACCATCTCGGCAGTAGCGGGGGAGTTGACCACGCAGCCCGCCGCGCCCTGCATCTCGGAGACGGCTGCCATCTGCACGGAGCGCTTACCGGTCGTAGTTCCGCCGCCCACGCCTACAAAGACCGGGCACTCGGCGACGGTCAACAGTGCCTGCGTAATGGCCGGCTGCGGCGTGAAGGGGTAAACGGCAAAGACGGCATCGGCGTTGGAGTTGCGGATGACCGCGACATCGGTGGTGTAAATGAGCGACTTGATGCGGCGGCCGAAGAGCGTGAAGCCGCTGACCTCCTCGATCTCGTCGGGCATGCGAAGGGCAGCCTTGCGCAGACGTCCGTCGATGGGCAGGGGCTCCATAGGGAGCAGGCCGTTGGGCGTGACGGCTACCTGGGGCTCGGTGAACTCGTCTGCGAGCTCGACCTCGGAGAAATCGACCGAGGCGACGATGTCTTCGTGAACTTCGGCGGGCACATCGATGGGAGCTTGGTCGTTTGCCGCGGCAGGCGTGTCGAAGGAGCTGGTGCCGACGAAGGCGTCGACGCGCTCGTTTAGATCGTTGAGGGTATCCATGGAGGCTCGATTCTATGTGATGACGGCCGGCAGGGTGCCGGCAGCGTTGTGCTTGCTAAATCGTTTGACGAGTTGATTTTTCCCCGCCGCGTCCCCCGTTAGACCGAAGGGCGGCGAACGTGAAGGAGCTGTGGTGGCGGGGATCGAGGTGCTATCTTGAAAGTCCCGTTTAAAAGAGAGGTGACGCGGTATGGAATTGACAGCAATGTTGGGCTCGATTGGCCTGTGTGTGGGCGCAATCGTTGCCGCCGCGGTCATCTATTTTGTGGTTACGGCCATTAAAGGCAAAAGGGCCGAACGCAAGGAGCGCGCGATGCTTAAACAGCATCGCGACCAGCAGGGCAAACGCGCACAGAGATAGCTTGTTGAGTTTTGGATCCGTGCGCTAGCTGCGTTTTCGGATCAGGGCAATGTAGAAGCCCTCAAAGTCGCGGCTAGGCGGAATGGTCAGCGTGCCGGGCATACCGTTGGCGACGGACGAGACGTGGCTGGCGGCGATGGCCTCGGTGAGGGCGTTGCACTCGATGCGTGGCTCTTCGCCAACTTCCTGAGCACGGCGCGTTTCACTTTCGCTCGGCGTGCCGTCGAGGGGGATAAGCTCGCAATCCATGTGCTTGTCGAGGGCCTCTTGCAGGGCGTCCTCGTTTTCCTGCGGCAAGATCGAACAAGTCGAATAGACGAGCGTGCCGCCCGGTTTAAGGGCTCCCATGGCGCGGTCCAGAAGCGCTCGCTGCGAGCGGGCACACTTACTCAGCAGCTGCTCGGTCAGGCCGCGCAGGCTTTTCTCGTTGCCGCTGATGACGGTGCCCGTGCCGGTGCAGGGGGCATCGAGCAGGATGCGGTCAAAGCGGAAGAACTCGTCGAGCTCGCGTGCGTCGATGCGCATGACGGGCACGTTTTTTGCGCCTTGGCGGTGGAGGTTGGCTTCGAGCTTCTCGGCGCGGGGAATGCTCATCTCGCAGGCGGTAAGGTGCGCCTGGCCCTGCGTGAGGGCGGCGATCTGCGTCGTCTTGCCACCGGGGGCCGCGCACATGTCCAGGATGTCCTCGCATGCCTGGGCGCCCAGGACCAACGGCGGCATCATGGACGACAGACTTTGCAAGTAGATCTTGCCGTCGCGGTAGATGTCGAGGTCCCACAGGTCGGAAACCTGGGCGTCGGGCAGGATGAAGGCGTCTGGGTACCAGGCGACGGGGTTGTGGGCGATGCCGGCGGCATCGAGCGCCGCAGCGATGTCCTCGGCGGTTGCCTTGAGCGTGTTGGCGCGCAGCGTGACCGGGCGTGTGACCGCGGCGCCGAAGCCCTTGATCATGAGCTCGGCATCGGCGGGCGCATAGGCGCCGGCGACCGTGTCGACCATAAAGCGCGGCAGGTCGGCGGCGCAGGGAAGGGCGGCAAGCTGGTCGGAAAGCTCGGTGGCGGCAAACTGCCTGAGCTTGAGCTCGGCCTTGACCTGCTTTTTCTGCTTACGACGACGCGGCTTGGACATCCGTCTTTCCTTCCCATTCCATTACATGTCGAGTGTTTAGTACTGGCTCTCGTGCTTGCTAAAGAAGTCGAAGCGCGGGGGCAGCGGCTTCACGCGGTGCTCGCCGGGCTTCTCGCCCAGGATCTCCACGAACTCGTCCGTGGAGGCAAAGATGTTATCCCAGCTAAAGAAAGCGACCGGGTCGACGTCGAAGTACTCGCAGATGAGTTCGCAGCCGGCCGGGACGATACCGTGCATCAGGACGGTCGCCACGCGCAGCTCGGTAAAGGCGTCGACAAGGGCCTGCGTCATCGCGGCATTGGCCGGCTCGCCCTCGAGCTTGTTGGCGGCCTTGGAGGCGTCGCTCCAGCGCTTGTTGGCGGCGCGCAGGTAGTCGTCGCACACGGCAAGCGCGCGGTGCGTCTCGAACTTGTACATGGCCTGCTCAAAGGCGAGGGCTGCCTGCTGGGCGGCTTCGACCACGGTGTCAGAAGCGGCACCGGCGGGGATGCAGCCGTTGCGGTAGGGGCTCTCGTCGCCTTCCTTGACGGCGACGCCGTAGAAGCAGCTGCGGGCCAGACGGTTGAACACGCCGGTCAGCAGCGCGCTCTCCTTAAGGGCCGGGTCGATAACGCGCTTGTCGTCGCAGGCGCGTACCTCGTTGCCGTCCTTGTCCTTGCCGGTCACACGCGTGTCGTATGCCTTGGGGCTAAAGCTCACCGGCTTTTCGGATAGGCCGAGCGACAGCCAGTGCGCGCGCATCTGCTCGCAGGTGTAGTGGTTGAGCAGGTCGTCTGCCGGCGGGGGAGGCGTCTGCGAGGACGAGCTGGCCTTTTTGCCCATGTAGAGCAGGTGGTAGCAGGCGCTGACGGTGCTCTGCGTGAGGTCCCAGCCCAGGGCCTCCCACATGGCGGTCTGCGCGATGCAGTAGAAGTAGATGTTGTCCTGACCGATAAACTGGTAGATCTGTGCGTCGTCCGAGCACCACCAGTCGCGCCAGTCGAGCGAGCTGTGCTGGTAGGTGGGTGCGGGCACCTGCGTGGAGTCGGCGGCGGGCTCGCCCATGAGGGCGGCGTCCTGGGCGGCGACACCCTCGGTCACGCCGGCTGCCTTGGCATCGCGCGCGAGCACGGTGCGCGTATAGCTGATGGGCGCCCACAGGCTCTCGGGCCAGCACCAGCAGGTGACGTCAGTCACGCCGTCGACCTCGGGCACCGGAACGCCCCAGTCGATGTTGCCGGTGATGCGGAAGGGCACGAGTGCCTTGCCGCTGCGGAAGCGCACGCCGCCGTTGGCGAGCACCGCGTGGGCGTCGTCGCGCTCCTTCCAGCTGGGGAAGGTGACGGTAAAGCTGCTCTTGTTGCCCTCGGGCTCCAGCACGGTGTGCTCGGGGAGCTGGTCCTCGACGGCGTCGAAGGCCTCGCGGAACTTGTTCTGGATGTAGAGCTGTGCCGGCAGCAGCCACTCCTCCATGGTCTTGGAGACCACGGAGCGAACCTGCGGGTTCTGGGCGAGCTTGGCGGTATAGGTCTTCATAAAGTCGAGGTAGGCCGGCAGGTCGAAGTAGAGGTTGTCGACCGGGCGCAGCTCGGGCACCTCGCCGGTGAGCTGGCTCTTGGGCGCGATGAGCTCCTCGGGCTCAAACTGGTGACCCAGGTCGCACTCGTCGGCGTACGCCTTCTCGGACTTGCAGCCCTGGATGGGGCAGCGGCCGATGACCTGGCGGCCGTTGAGGAACGTGCCGGCCTTGGCGTCGTAGAACTGCAGCGTGGAGCGCTTGGAGATGGTGCCCTGCTCGTGCAGGCGCTCGATAATCTCGGCGGTCACCTCGTTGTGAATCTGCGCAGCCGGCTCAAGGCCCGAGCCGCCGTAGATATCGCAGCTGATGTTGTAGTTGTTGAGGGTCGCGGCCTGGCGGGAGTGGTTGGACTCGACATACTCGCTAATGGACTTGTCGTAGCTCTCGTTCTCCTTGAGCTTGCGGTAGCTCTCCATGATGGGCGAGCCGTAGCAGTCGGTGCCCGAGGTGAAGATGACGTTCTCGCGGCCCAGGCGGTCGCGCAGGAAACGGGCGAAGAAGTCGGCCGGGACAAAGACGCCGCCAACGTGGCCAAAGTGAAGGCCCTTGTTGCCGTAGGGCTCGCCGGCGGTAACGATGGCGCGGCGCGGCCAGCTGGGACGGTCGTTCATGGAGTATTTGGATGCCATGGGACTCCTTCGCATATAGGTAAGAGCGCGGCCGGGCACGGGGTTCGGCGGCGCGGTGGTCAATTCGTGCATATCGTTCGACATTATCGCACATGCGGGCGGGTGCGTGGCAGGGGCGCTATCCTAAGATGCTATGAATGAGATTTCCAACATACATGCGTTTGAGGACGAGGATTTTCTACACGCTTGCTTCGTGTGGGGGATGGCCGTGATCGCGGTGTTTGCCGTGTGCCTGGTGCCGGTGTTTATGCTGCTGGGCGGGCCTGCGGACTTGGACGCGGCTGAGGCGGGCGGCTGGACCACCGTCGTGGGCTGGATGGTCGGT
>CABUVC010000134.1 GCA_902494855.1 uncultured Collinsella sp. | reverse complement strand
TGCAAAAACTTTTGTTGGGTAAAGTCCGAGGTCAGTGGCGTTTTATAACGAGAAAATCAAAAGAATTTGAAAATCCATTACAAATTTGCGTTGACTTTAGGTAACTAAAGTTTCATACTGCTTTTCATCCACTGGGGGATGTGAACACGCACGGATTGTTCGCATCATGATTGAAGAGGATTTCCTAGACATGTTCACGCATCAGCTAAACATTATCAGCGTAGTAATTATCTGATGCGGGTTAGCACATACAGCTAGCCCGTACGATAACGGGCGGCTGATGAAGATGAGGGCCGTCGAGCGCAACCGACGGCCCTCATTTTTTATGTCTAGGAAGTTCTTTTTAGAGGAGGAAATGTAATGAACGGAGTTTTGCTCATGGTTGTGGCCGCGGCGGTGCTCGCCTGCGGCTATCTGGGCTACGGCCGCTGGCTGGCCAACAAGTGGGGCGTTGACAAAGAGGCCCTCACGCCGGCCAAGCGCATGAAGGACGGCAAGAGCTTCTCGCCCGTCTCCGCCTTTACCGCGTTCTCGCACCAGTTCAGCTCGATCTGCGGTGCTGGCCCTGTCACGGGTACGATCGTCGCCATGGCCTTTGGCTGGCTGCCCGTCGTGCTCTGGGTCCTCGTCGGCGGCATCTTCTTTGGCGCCGTCCACGACTTTGGTGCTCTGTACGCTTCGATGAAGAACAACGGCAAGTCGCTCGCTCAGCTCATCGAGAAGTACATCGGCAAGACCGGCCGTCGCCTGTTCCTGCTGTTCTGCTGGCTGTTCTGCATCATCGTCATCGCCGCCTTCACCGACATGGTCTGCAAGACGTTCATGTTCACCCCGGCCGTTGACGCTTCTGGTGCTGCTACCGGTGCCATCGACTTCACCAAGTCCTATGCCGCCGGCTGCGCTGGTACCATCTCCATCCTGTTCACCTTCGTCGCTATCGCCTTTGGTTGGGCCCAGAAGAAGTTCAACCTCACCGGTGCTACCGAGTTCGTCACCGGCGTGGTCCTCATGGTTCTCATGTTTGCCGTCGGTATGCAGTTCCCGGTCTACCTGGATAAGTTCCAGTGGTTCGCCGTCGTCATGGTCTACCTGGTCTTCGCTGGCGCTATGCCCATCCAGATGCTCAAGACCCCGCGTGACTACCTCACTTCCATCATGATGATCGTCATGATCGTTTGCGCTGTCCTCGGCATCGTCGTCCTGGGCGTCAACGGCCAGGCCACCATCACCGCTCCGGTCTTCACCGGCTTCTCCACTGCCTCCGGCATGATGTTCCCGGTCCTGTTCGTCTCCGTCGCTTGCGGTGCTCTCTCCGGTTTCCACAGCCTCGTTTCTTCCGGCACCTCTTCTAAGCAGGTCGAGAAGGAGCAGGACGCCGTCAAGGTCGGTTATGGCGCCATGATCGTCGAGTCCTTCGTCGGCATCCTTGCCATCATCGTCGCCGGCATCATGTTCTCCGACATGAACACCGCCGGTACCGGCGCCCTCAACGCTGGCGTCGCTTCCACCCCGTTCCAGATCTTCGCTGCTGGTATCTCCCGCGGTATGCAGGCCTTCGGTGTTGACGGTACGCTCGCTACCGTCTTCATGACCATGAACGTTTCCGCTCTGGCCCTGACCTCGCTCGACGCCGTCGCCCGCATCGCCCGCACCTCGTTCTCCGAGTTCTTTGCCCAGACCAACGACGCCCTGGCCATCGAGTCCAAGGCCGGCTACATGAAGGTTCTCGGCAACCCCTGGTTCGCCACGGTCGTCACCCTGCTTCCCGGTCTCGCCCTTGCCTTTGGTGGCTATGCCAACATCTGGCCGCTCTTTGGTGCTTCCAACCAGCTGCTCGGCGGCATGACCATGATCACCCTCGCCGTGTTCTGCAAGTGCACCGGCCGCAAGGGCTGGATGCTCTACGTGCCCGTCGCCTTCCTGCTCTGCTGCACCTTCACCTCGCTGGTCCAGAGCGCCATGGGCTGCATGACCGCTGTCCAGGCTTACGGCTTCTTCGGCACCATCCCGGCTACCGCCACCACGGCCGCCGTCTCCGTCGCCGCCACCAAGGGCCTGCAGCTCGTTTTCGCCGTCCTGCTGATGGTCCTGGGCCTCATCGTTGCCGTCAACTGTCTCAAGGAGTTCTTCGGCAAGGGGGCCGGCTCCATGCCCGACGAGGAGCCCGAGTGGTCCGAGATGGGCAAGGCCGAGTACGGTCGCGCCGCTGCCGCTGAGGCTCCTGCCGACGCCGAGGCCGCTAAGGCCTAGTCGGTCGGACGGGTTGAATCTCCCATCTATTTGACTCGGAAAGACCGGGTCCGCAATCAAGCGGACCCGGTCTTTTTTCTTGTGAGAACAGGTGGTGCAAGGGCGTTCTCGCAGATGTTTTGCGTGGATAGGCTCGTGCGTTGTACCATATGGACGTATATGTGTGCATATGAAAGGGGCCCCGTGGCCAAGACGGTATATTCCGATAATCAAAACAATGTCGATGCTCTGGCTGAGCGTCTGAGCAGCCAGACATCGTTTTCTGCCGAGCGCGCCAAGCTGGTTGCCTACGACCTGCTCTGCCGCAAGGCACTCAAGATTAAGTCGAGCGCGCTGGCGCAGATTTTCCGCTCCGTCGATAAGGAATGCGACACCAAGGCGATGCGCGATGAGCTTATCGCGGCAAATATCGTGACCAAGATCGAGGGCAGCGGCATTAACGGGCGCCCGGCGTTCTATACCATCAATGTCGAGATCCGCGATACCCAGGAGCAGCCTGCCGAGTCCGTCGAAGATTTTGTCGTCGAGGATTCCGCTGACGTGCCTGCTGTGGAAGAAGCTGCTCCGCGTGAGCATGTCGATACCGATGAGTTGCTCGATGAGAACGTCGTGCGTGCCTTTACGGCCAAGGCAGGACGCGGCGGTTTTGGCGGGGGTGGCAAGCGCGATGCGCAGCGCCGCGCCCAGCAGGAGCGCTTCCGTCGTGCCGTTGCTCAAAAGGGTGAGACGGATGCCGAGGCTGTTGAGAACGAGGTTGCTGCCGAGTCGCAGAGGCCCGCGAAGGAGCAAAAGCCCGTGGAGGCCCAGGAGCCCCAGCGTCGCCGTGGTGCCCACTTTAAGGCTGCGCAGCAGGATGTCGCGCATGAGGTTGAAGAGCCTTCCGAGGCTGCAGACGATGTTGAGGAGTCTGCCAAGAAGGCTCCGGGTTCATGCCGTCCCGGGCGTGGTTTTGCGAGGCGCGCGTATCCCGTAAGGCGTCAGGAGAAGGGCGAGCCGGCTTCGACCGCTCAGGCCGAGAAAGCCGAACAAACCGAGAAAACCGTTGAGCCGGCGGCTCGCGAGCAGCAACCTTCCGAGTCGCAGCCTGCGGCTGACACTGAGGTCAAAGCTCAACAGACCGCTGATAAGCAGGCGGGGGAGAGCGCCTCAGGCAAGCCCCGCCGTCGTCGTCACCGCGGCGGTCGTGGCTCAAATGCCGAGGCCGCGGCCGAGAAGACAGCGACACAAAACGGAGATGAGAAGGCCGAGACTCCGGTGGATCAGGTCAAGCGCCAGCCGGCGAAGGAGGCCAAGTCCGATCGTCCGCAAAAGCGCTCGTCTGCGCCCAAGCAGGAACGTAATACCCGGGCAGATTCCAAGCGTAAGCCTCATGCACAGGCTGAGCCTGCCGCGGCTGATAGTGCTACCCAGCAGCCCGAGTCGGCCGTCCACGGCGAGGTATCGGCGTTTGCCCTTGCCCGCGTTTTGGGCAGGCAGCTGCTCAAAGTTGTCCCTACGCCTACGGCGCTCTCTAAGATCAAGGAGCAGCAGACTCAAATTGTTAAGGTCGAGGGCAAGGACGGCAAAAAGGCGCCGCAGCGCACTCAGCACAACGAGATGTCCAACCGCAAGATTGCCGAGGAAATCGCAATCATCCAGGCTTGGATCGAGCAAAACCGAGGTGCCGATACGCCGGTTGCCTCGCGCCGCCAGCGTGCCTACCAGATTTTTAACGACGAGAAGGCTTTTGACGGCAAGCACGGTGAGCGCCTGATAAGGCGCATGACCGAAAAGGGCATCAGCATGCAGGCGATCAAGGTCGCCCCCAACCGCCCCGTGCACTTTACGGGTTTCTTTACGCTGGGCGCCGATAAGCCGTTCATTATGGTCGAGAACCTGGACACCTATGACGAGATCGTCAGGCTGCTGCGTGGCCGCAAGCACGCCAAGCTCTTTGGCATCAAGGTGGGCGGCGTGATTTTTGGCGGCGGATGCAAGGCGAGCGTCTCGCATGCCCTGGACGATTATCTGGCTGAGATCGGCTATCGCTTTAACTACGTCTACTACGTGGGCGATATCGACCGCGAGGGCGCGCGCATCGTCGAGCAGGCTCGCAATGCCAATGTGGTTGAGATTCGCCTGCATGCCGGCATGTACCGCGCCATGCTCGCCGAGCATAAGCGTCGCGTGAAGGCCGGCGGCGAGTGCGAGCCCGCGGCTGCCAACCAGGGCGTGCCGCAGAACTTGGCGGCGACGATCAAGGATCTGCCCATGGTCACGCGCGTGCAGTTCCGCAATGTGCTACGCGAGGGCGGGCGCATTCCGCAGGAGATCCTGATGACCGCCGACTATCGGGATGGCGACTCGGGAAGCTTCGACCGCATGCTGAACAACTAAATTCCGCCGGCCCCGGGAGAGCGGGGACACCGGCTTAGGTTTCCTGCTCTACAGTCCTGCTCACGACGGAGGCCACATTAAGTGGCCTCCTGTTCGTGCGGAACTCGCG
>CABUVC010000133.1 GCA_902494855.1 uncultured Collinsella sp. | reverse complement strand
CAAGAAGTACCGCAAGCAACTCATCGACTCCTACACACAGCAGATTCTGCTTCAACAGGCACAGAAGGAGAACGGCGTGACGGTGTCGGACGAGGAGGTCGAGAAGGCTTGGAAGGACGCGTGCAAGAGCGCGGGCGGTGCCAAGGCCTTTAAGAAGACCCTCAAGACCTACGGCTATACCGAGGACACCTACAAGGACTCACTCAAGGAGAGTCTGGCGCAGCAGAAACTCAAGGATGCCGTCGCGCCCACGAGCAAGCCCAAGGACAGCGAGATTGTCGATTACATTAACGAAAACCTGTCCAGCTACAACGACGCCCGCCGCTCGTCGAACATCCTGATCAAGGTTGATTCCGACGCTTCCGACGAGGACAAGGCTGCCGCCAAGGCCAAGGCGCAGGAGTGCCTGGACAAGATCAACTCCGGTGAGCTGAGCTTTGAGGACGCCGTTGAGCAGTACTCCGAGGACACCGGCTCCAAGGAGAAGAAGGGCGATGTGGGTTGGGATAAGCTCACTACCTTCGTCGACAGCTACCAGACGGCGCTCGAGGGGCTCAACAAGGGCGATGTGAGCGACGTGGTCGAGTCGACGTACGGTTACCATGTCATCAAATGCACCGACTACTTCCATGTCGATAATCAGGTTGATGACATCAACCAGGTGCCCAAGGCCATCAAGAAGTACGTTTCCAACGTGGTGAAGACGCAGGCGGCCAGCACTGCATACAGCGAGTGGCTAGAGCAGTACAAGAAGGATGCCGACATCACCGTTAATCCCATGCCCAAAGACGTGCCATACAACGTCAGCCTGAAGGGCGTCACCAAGAGTTCGACCGACGATTCGTCGACGACTGAGTAATCATGGGGCGGTGCTCGCGCGAGTGCCGCCCACGCTATTAGAGAGGATTTGCAGATGACCAACGAAGAGCTGCAGAAGGAAATGATCGCGGCCATGAAGGCCAAGGACAAGGTTCGCCTGTCCATCATTCGCCAGGTTAAGGCCGAGGTGAAGAATATCGAGGTTAACGAGCGCCGCGATGTGACCGAGGAAGACGTCAACAACATGATCAAGCGTCTGATCAAGCAGACGAGCGAGACGCTGGAGATGTCCATCAAGGCCGGTACCGACCAGGACCGTACCGACAACCTGACCGAGCAGGTCAAGATTCTGGAAAGCCTGCTGCCCGCGCAGGTTTCGGGCGAGGAGCTCGAGGCTCTGATCGAGCAGGTCATCGCTGAGCTGGGCGCCACGTCCAAGAAGCAGATGGGCCAGGTCATGGGAGCACTCGGCAAGGCCACCGGCGGCAACTTCGACAAGCCTGCGGCGGCAAAGATCGTCGGCGCAAAGCTTGCCTAAGGGCCGATCGACACATAGCTGATAGTGAGGGGCGCTGACCACGAGGCCGCGCCCCTTTTTTGATGGCAGCTGAAGGGCACTCATTGGGGACACTCATTGGGGACAGACTTAAATGAGTAGCCACGGGGGTACCCATTTAAGTCTGTCCCCAATGAGTGGGCGGAAGATTGCGGGTTCTTTACGGGGATGCAGTGTGGGCTGCGGAAACGTGATTCTTTCCGTACAATAGTGCAATTCGTGTAAACGCAGGGAAGGGACATTCATGGCAGACATGATCGAGATCAAGCATCTCAACAAGTACTTTGGCGACCTGCATGTGCTCAAAGATATCAATCTCACCGTCAAGCGCGGCGAGAAGCTCGTAATGATCGGGCCTTCCGGCTCGGGTAAGTCGACGCTCATCCGCTGTGTCGATTATCTGGAGGAGCCCACGTCTGGCGAAGTCATCATCGACGGTACGCCGCTCACCAAAAAGAATCACCTGGAGATGGCTCGCAAGTATAGTTCCATGGTGTTCCAGCAGTTCAACCTGTATCCCAACATGACGGTGCTGGGCAACCTGACACTCGCGCCCATCAAGCTGCAAAAGAAGAGCAAGGAGGAGGCGACCGAGATCGCCATCGCCGCACTCAAGCGCGTCGGCATGGCGCATAAGGCCGGCGAGTATCCGCAGAATCTCTCGGGTGGTCAGCAGCAGCGCATCGCCATCGCCCGCGCCCTGTGTACCAAGCAGCCCATCATCCTGTTTGACGAGCCGACTTCGGCGCTCGACCCCGAGATGGTCCAGGAGGTTCTGGACGTTATGATTGAGCTCGCGCAGGAGGACATCACCATGATCTGCGTGACGCATGAGATGGGCTTTGCGCGCCAGGTGGCCGACCGCGTCATCTTTATGGAGGACGGCCGCATTCTGGAGGAGGGCACGCCCGAGCACTTCTTCGATAACCCCGAGAACCCGCGCTGCCGCGAGTTCCTGTCCAAGATTCTGCACTAGGCGCGGTGATGGACATGACGGATATGACGAGGGCGGCTGTATCGCGCCGTCACTTTTTGCAGCTGGCGGGCGCCGGCATGCTCGCGCTGACGGGGACCGCGCTCACCGGTTGCGGCAACTCCACCAGCGGCGAGGGTTCTGACAAGGGGTCCAAGCTTGCGGCCATCAAGTCGCGCGGCCATCTGAATGCCGGCGTCAAGAAAGATGTTCCCGGCTACGGCTATTACGACACCGCCAAAGGCCGCTTTGAGGGCATGGAAGTCGATTTGTGCTACCAGATTGCCGCCGCTGTCTTTGGCGTGAGCTACAAGGAGGCCCGCGCCCAGGAGCTTGTCGAGTTTACCGACGTAACGCCCAAGACGCGCGGCCCGCTGATCGATAACGGCCAACTCGACGTGGTCGCGGCGACCTACACCATCACCGACGAGCGCAAGAAGAGCTGGGATTTCTCGACGCCGTACCGTACCGACTACGTGGGACTCATGGTCAAGAAGCGTTCGGGCTTTACCTCGATTGAGGACCTGGACGGCAAGGTTATCGGCGTGAGCCAGGGTGCTACCACGCAGGGCCTGATCGAGCAGATGATCAAGGACAACGGCTTTAGCTGCAAGCCCGAGTTTAGGGCCTTTAGCGGCTACCCCATCATCAAGAGCTCGCTCGACGCCGGCAATATCGACGTCTTTGCCATGGACCGCTCCACGCTGGCCGGTTACATGAACGAGACCGTTGAGCTGTTGCAGCCCGAGGTCAAGTTTGGCGAGCAGGGCTACGGCGTGGCGACCAAGAAGGGCTGCGACCTTTCGGCCGTGGTCGATCAGGTGATTTGCGACCGCCTGGCCGACGGCTGGCTCGACCAAGAGGTCAAGACCTGGGGTCTTGTATAGGCGCATCGTCCAAGGAAGGAATCAAATGCTCGAAGGATTATTTGACGCCGACCGTTGGTCGACGACATTTCAAAACATGGGGCCTTTCTGGGAGGGCTTTGGCGTGACGCTGCAGGTGGTCGTTGCCGGTCTGCTGCTGTCGCTGGTGCTGGGCACGCTGCTGGGCGTGTTCTCCACCACCCGTTCGCGCGTGCTGCGCGCCATAAGCCGCGTGTACGTGGAGTTTTACCAGAACACCCCGTTGCCCGTGCAGGTGCTCTTTATGTACATGGCCGGTCCGCAGTTTTTGCAGGCCATAACCGGTGCCGACCAGCCGGTGCGCATCGCGCCGTTCGTGTTGGGCTTCTTGGGTGTGGGCCTGTATCACGCGGCCTACATTTCGGAGGTCATCCGCACTGGTATCGAGGCGGTTCCGCGCGGTCAGATGGAGGCGGCCCAGAGCCAGGGCTTCACCCGCGTGCAGTCCTACTGGTACATCGTGCTGCCCCAGACATTCAAGATCATTCTGCCGCCGCTGTGTAACCAGGCGCTCAACTTGGTCAAGAACACGTCGGTGCTGGCGCTTGTGGCCGGTGGCGACCTTATGTATCGTTCCGACAACTTTGTGAGTCTGTACGGGTACCTGCAGGGATACATCGTCTGCTGCCTTATGTACTTCATCATCTGCTTTCCGCTCGCCATGCTGGTGCAGTGGCTCGAGCGCCGCTCCAAGGAGCGTCCGCGCGGCGTGAGCCTGGCCGAGCTGGGGCTCGACAACGTAGAGGAGGCCTAGCGCATGGAAATCTTCAACGCGACCAACCTGCTCTACATTTGGGGCGGCTTTGTTAAGACGATCGAGATCTCGGCGCTGTCGATCTTTTTCTCGCTCATGTTTGGCACGGTGCTGGCGCTCGTTAAGAGCTATGCGCCCCGCCCATTCCGTATTTTGGTGAGCGCCTATATCGAGCTGTTCCGTTGCACGCCGAACCTGCTGTGGATCCTGTTTATCTACTTTACGGTGCAGGGTTTGGACATTGTGATTTCGACCATCGCCTTTACGCTGTTTACCAGCGCTGTTATGGCCGAGATTGTGCGCGGCGGCCTCAACTCGATTCCGCGCGGCCAGTTTGAGGCAGCGCAGAGCCAGGGCTTTGGCTTCTTTGCCACCATGCGCTACATCATTCTGCCGCAGACGTTTAAGACGATTATTCCGGCGCTGTTTAGCCAGTGCACGACCGTCATCAAGGACAGCTCGTATCTTTCGGGCATTAACGTGGCCGAACTCATGTACACGGCAAACGTCGTGATGGCCCACGCGATCGATCTGTCGCAGGTGCTTATGCTCTACGGTCTGGTGTTTGCGATGTACTTTGTGCTCAACTTTGGTATCTCGCTGCTGGTCCGAGCATATCAACGCCGCATCGTAGCCGCATAGTCCTGCTTCCCCAAGCACGGCACCTTGCCCCTCAATCGTCGCTTGCGTACATTTAGTACGCGGCGCTCCTCTTTCGGGGCAATCTGCCACACT
>CABUVC010000132.1 GCA_902494855.1 uncultured Collinsella sp. | reverse complement strand
GAGTTCCGCACGAGCCGGAGGCCACTTAATGTGGCCTCCGTGCGAGCCAGGACTGTGGAGCAGCAAACTTAACCCCTGTGCCGCCCGGCCCGGGAATCCGCCCCCGCGCACAGGAGGGGATTCCTTTTGTGTAGGCTTTGCGGAAATGTGCCAATTTTGGGATACGCCCGGCGGCGTGGTCTGTTGACGGCACAGCTAACGCCACGTATCCTATCGAACTGCGTGTTTCGTAGGGGGATGCTGACCCCTCGATTCAAGCCGTTGCACTTTACAGAAAGCTGGAATCATTCGAGAAGGAGTACGCTTTGCCTACTATTAACCAGCTGGTTCGCCAGGGCCGTCGTTCCGTGCCCAAGAAGTCCAAGAACGCTGCTCTGCAGCACAACTCCCAGAAGCGCGGCGTGTGCACCCGCGTCTTCACCACGAGCCCCAAGAAGCCGAACTCGGCTCTTCGTAAGGTTGCCCGTGTTCGCCTTGTCAACGGCATCGAAGTTACTGCTTACATCCCGGGTGAGGGCCACAACCTGCAGGAGCACTCCATCGTGCTCGTCCGCGGCGGTCGTGTCCGTGACCTCCCTGGTGTCCGTTATCACGTCATCCGTGGCGCCTACGACGCTGCTCCGGTCCAGAACCGTATGCAGGCCCGTTCCAAGTACGGTGCTAAGCGCCCCAAGGCTAAATAAGCCAGATAACGTTTTGATACTTTCGCCGTGTGCCGCCTAAGCGCCGCACGGTAGACACTTAAGGAGATTTCACATGCCGCGTCGTGCAGCAGCTAATCGTCGTGAGGTTCAGCCTGACGCCGTTTACAACAACCGCCTGGTGACTCAGCTCATCAACAAGGTCCTTCTTGACGGCAAGAAGGCCACCGCTGAGCGCATCGTTTACACCGCTTTCGAGATCGTTGCCGAGAAGTCCGAGGGTGGCGACGCTCTCGCTACCTTCAAGAAGGCTATGGACAACGTCAAGCCCACGCTCGAGGTTAAGCCCAAGCGTGTCGGTGGCGCTACCTATCAGGTCCCGATGGAGGTCAACTCCCGTCGTTCCACCGCTCTGGGTATCCGCTGGATCGTCAACTTCTCCCGCGCTCGCAAGGAGAAGACCATGGCCGAGCGTCTCGCCAACGAGATCCTCGACGCTTCCAACGGCCTGGGCGCTTCCGTCAAGAAGCGTGAGGACGTCTTCAAGATGGCCGAGGCCAACCGCGCGTTCTCTCACTATCGTTGGTAAGTTAAGGTAAGGAACTAACATGGCTAAGCCTAAGTACAAGCTTTCCGATACCCGTAACATCGGCATCATGGCCCACATCGATGCCGGTAAGACCACCACGACCGAGCGTATTCTTTACTACACCGGTAAGACCCACAAGATCGGTGAGGTCCATGAGGGCGCTGCCACCATGGACTGGATGGTTCAGGAGCAGGAGCGCGGCGTAACCATTACCTCCGCTGCTACCACGTGCTTCTGGAACAAGGACGGTAAGGACTACCGCATCCAGATCATCGACACCCCGGGCCACGTTGACTTCACCGCCGAGGTCGAGCGCTGCCTGCGCGTCCTCGATGGCGCTGTCGCCGTCTTCGACGCCGTTGCCGGCGTTCAGCCCCAGTCTGAGACCGTTTGGCGTCAGGCTTCTACCTTCAACGTTCCCCGCATCGCCTTCATCAACAAGTATGACCGCGTGGGCGCTGACTTCTTCAACGCTATCGAGACCATGAAGGATCGTCTCGACGCTAACGCCGTGGCCGCTCAGGTCCCGATGGGCGCCGAGGACAACTTCTGGGGCGTCATCGACCTGGTCACCATGACTGCATGGGACTTCAAGGCCGACGAGAAGGGCATGACCTACCCCGAGCCGATGGACGAGATCCCGGCTGAGTTCGCCGACATCGCTGCCACCAAGCGCGAGGAGCTCCTCGACGCTGCTGCCAGCTTTGACGACGAGCTCATGGAGAAGATCCTCATGGAGGAGGACTTCACCGTCGAGGAGCTCAAGGCTGCTCTGCGTAAGGGCGTTCTGGCCAACGAGCTCAACCTCGTCTTCGTGGGCTCCGCCTACAAGAACAAGGGCGTCCAGGAGCTGCTCGACGCTGTCGTCGACTACCTGCCCAGCCCGCTCGACGTTGAGGCCGTCACCGGTACCGATCCGGACACCGGCGAGGAGATCCAGCGTCATCCTTCCTTCGACGAGCCCTTCTCCGGCCTGGTCTTCAAGATCATGACCGACCCGTTCGTCGGTAAGCTCACCTACGTCCGCGTTTACTCCGGCCGCGCTGAGTCCGGCTCCTACGTGGTCAACGCTTCCAACGGTCAGCGCGAGCGCCTCGGCCGCATTCTCGAGATGAACGCCGCCGAGCGTATCGACCGTGACGACGCTGCCGCCGGCGACATCGTCGCTTGCGTCGGCTTCAAGAACTCCACCACTGGTGACACCCTGTGCGCCGAGGGCAAGGAGATCGTCCTCGAGAAGATCGAGTTCGCTAAGCCCGTTATCGACGTTGCCATTGAGCCCAAGACCAAGGCCGAGCAGGACAAGATGTCCCTGGCTCTGACCAAGCTCGCCGAGGAGGACCCGACCTTCCAGGTGTCCACCAACCACGAGACCGGCCAGACCATCATCGCCGGCATGGGCGAGCTGCACCTCGAGATCATCGTCGACCGTCTGCTCCGTGAGTTCAAGGTTGACGCTAACGTCGGTAAGCCCCAGGTTGCCTACCGCGAGACCGCTGGTCACGACGTCGAGAAGGCTGAGGGCAAGTTCGTCCGTCAGTCCGGCGGTCGCGGTCAGTACGGCCACGCCGTCATCAAGCTCGAGAAGATGGAGGAGGGCTTCGGCTACGAGTTCGTCAACGCTATCGTCGGCGGCGTCGTGCCCAAGGAGTACATCCCGTCCATCGACAAGGGCATCCAGGAGGCCCTGAACACCGGTGTTATCGCCGGCTTCCCGGTCCTCGACGTTAAGGTCACCCTGTTCGACGGTTCTTACCACGAGGTCGACTCCTCCGAGGCCGCCTTCAAGATCGCCGGTTCCATGGCTATCAAGGACGCCCTCAAGAAGTCCGATCCGCAGCTGCTCGAGCCGATCATGGCTGTCGAGGTCGAGACCCCCGAGCAGTACATGGGCGACGTTATGGGCAACCTCTCCGGTCGCCGCGGCAAGATCGAGGGCATGGAGGATCGCAAGAACAGCAAGCTCATCCGTGCCAAGGTGCCGCTGGGCGAGATGTTCGGTTACGCTACCGACCTTCGCTCCCAGACCCAGGGCCGTGCATCCTACACGATGCAGTTCGACTCTTATGAGCCCGCGCCCAAGTCCATCGTGGACGAGGTCATGAGCAAGAACGCCTAAGTTCGAGCTCCCTGTTACGTAATCCGCGAGAGCATCTCTCGCACTCTTTGGAGGTTTAAGTTGGCTACCCAGAAGATCCGCATTCGCCTCAAGGGCTATGATCACGAGGTCGTCGATCAGTCCGCGAAGCTCATCGTTGAGACCGCTCAGAAGACCGGCGCTCGCGTTTCCGGTCCTGTCCCCCTGCCCACCGAGCGCAACCTGTACACGGTTATCCGCTCGCCGCACGTGAACAAGGACTCCCGTGAGCAGTTCGAGATGCGCACCCACAAGCGCCTCATCGACATCCTCGACCCCACCTCGGGCACCGTTGATTCGCTTATGCGTCTCGACCTCCCCGCTGGCGTCGACATCGACATCAAGCTCTAAGCGATATCGCTCATAGCTTAAAGAGCCCCGCTGCCATTACGGTAGCGGGGCTCTTTTGTTTTGCATGATGGGTTTGGATCGCCGGGTAAGGCTGCCGAGCGGCTGGCTGTGGCGACCTACTCACTCAAGGGGCGCAATGACGCCTCCTCAAAATGGAAGGATCGCAAGCCGTCTTCTGTTTCGATGCACGCACGACCAAAGCCATCGACCGTTATAAAGATGCCTCGCGCCAGCTCGTCACCGGCAGGGGAGCGGGCGATAACGTGCTTTCCAATCCAATTGAGGTGAGCGACATATTCGCCGTGGACGGGCGCGAGCGGTCCGGTGTTTTCTTCCATGGCGTTGAGGCGTTCTGCCCAGGCATCTACAGCGTCTATAACTGCGTGATAGACCTCATCGAGGAGCATGTCGACAGCAGGAACGTTCTCGTTAAGGTCCGAGAGACCGATTGCCGGCAGGCCGCCATCGGGCACCTCTTGGGGCGCATAGTTCACATTGACACCAATGCCGCAGACGGCGAAAGGTTTGCCTTCGTTATCGCGTGCGGCCTCGACCAGAATGCCGCCGAGTTTGCGTCCACGCGCGACCAGGTCGTTGGGCCATTTGAGGCCAATCTCGTTTGCAAGACCCTGTTTTTCGAGCGCCTCGAGCACCGCTAGGCCGCTGACGGCAGCAAGACCAGAGTACTTCGCAGGATTAACGCATGGACGCAGGACAATCGAAAGCAATAGGTTGCCGGCGGTTGAATCCCACTTGTGGCCGCGCCGGCCGCGTCCTGCTGTCTGAGCCCGGGCGGCAAGTCCTGTGCCGTGCGGCGCTCCCTGTTTTCCTGCTTCGAGCAGGTCATCGTTGGTCGATCCGGTTACGTCGACTATCGTTAATTTGGCATCCATAACGGCTGCTACCTCCTTAATGAATAAGTGAATAACGCAATGGTGTCGAGAGATAGACACAATGTGAAGCCTGTGTCGCATTTGGGCAATTTAATGTTAACACGTCAACAACGACTGAAATGCGCTATCCTCTCTTGGTCGATGTAAACACGTCAACAACTCAAAGGAGGTTAGTGATGGGTTTCACGATTCTTGGAACAGGCTC
>CABUVC010000131.1 GCA_902494855.1 uncultured Collinsella sp. | reverse complement strand
CCATCGAAAGGAAGCATTGCATGATCGTCGCTATCGACGGCCCCGCCGGTTCCGGCAAGTCCACCATCGCCAAGGAGATCGCCCGCCAGCTGGGCTTTAACAAGCTCGACACGGGCGCCATGTATCGCGCCGTCACCTTCGCCGCGCTCGATCGCGGCATCGACCTGGATAACGAGGCGGCCATCGACGCCCTCGCCGAGCAGATCGAAATTCGCTTTACCAACGGCACCGGCGAAGATACGCGCCTGACCATCGACGGCCAGGACGCTTCGGCCGCCATTCGCACCCCGCAGGTCGACGCCAACGTGTCCAAGGTCTCGGCCTACCCGGGCGTGCGCGCCGCCATGCTCATCCACCAGCGCCGCGCAGCCGAGGACCGCGATATCGTGGCCGAAGGTCGCGACATCGGAACCGTCGTGTTCCCTAACGCGCAGGTCAAGGTCTTCCTGACCGCCGACCCGCGCGAGCGCGCCCGTCGCCGTGTGCTGCAGCGTCACCAAAACGATGCCCAGCCGCTCACGTCCGAGCAGCTCGAGGCCGAGGTCGACGAGACCCTCGACGCCCTTAAGCAGCGCGACAAGCTCGACAGCAGCCGCGAGGTCGCCCCGCTCGTGCCCGCCGAGGACGCCGTGCACGTCGACTCCACCGCCCACACCATCGACGAGGTCGTTCGTATCATCGAGGGCCTCATCAACCAAAGGAGGTAGCCCATGCGCCTGTTTAAGCAGACGCCCGAGGACTATTACAACGCCCCCTACGCCGAGTTCCCGGCGCTCATTCGCGGCACCGTCGTCGTAGTCATGGCCATCCTTTGGGCCTTCTCCAAGCTCATGTGGCGTTGGAAGGTCGAGGATGCCGATCTGCTGTTTGAGCGCCAGGACGGCCGCGGAAGCGTGGTCATCTGCAACCACACCTCGATGGCCGAGCTCTTGGCCGTGGAGACGGCGCTGTTCTTTGGGGGGCGCCGCATTCGTCCCATCTTTAAGTCCGAGTTCGCCAAGAGCAAGATTGTGCGCTGGGCCTTTAGCCGCGTTGGCGGCATCCCCGTGGAGCGTGGTACTGCCGATATGAAGTGCCTGCGCGCCGCCCAGCATGCTCTGCAGCGCGGCGAGGACGTCCTGATCTTCCCCGAGGGCACGCGCATCCGCTCGCGCGAGATCAAGCCCGAGGTCCACGGCGGTTTTGCGCTCATCGCTCAGATGGGCAAGGCTCCTGTGAACCCGCTCGCCATCTGCGGCTGGTCCGACATCACGCCCGCGGGCAAAAAGATCATGCGTCCCAAGAAGTGCTGGATCCGCGCCGGCAAGGCCGTCTCGCTTTCCGACGCACCGGCCGGGCTAAAGCGCACGGAGCGCCTGGAATGGTTTGAGTCCGAGGCCATGAACCGCGTCTACGCCATGCGAGACGAGCTGTGCGCCGAGCATCCGGGCAGGTTCTAGCCATGAGCGAGAACGTGACGAACACTGCCGCGACCGCGTCCGACCAGGCAACCGCGCCTACCATCGAGATCGCCGCCCACGCCGGCACTTGCTACGGCGTACAGCGTGCGCTCGATATGGCGCTGGCCGCCGCGCCGCAGGCAGGGGAGTGCACTCAAGTTCACACCTTGGGTCCGCTCATCCATAACCCCATCGTGGTACGCGAGCTCGCTGAGGCAGGCGTTGGCTTGGCCGAAACCTTGGACGACGCCGCAACCGGCACCGTGATCATCCGCGCCCACGGCGTGGTGCCGCAGGTCATCGATGCCGCTCGTGAACGCGGCCACAACGTGGTCGACGCCACCTGCCCCTACGTGAAGAAGGTCCATATGGCAGCCGAGCGCCTGGTGCGCGAGGGCTACCGCGTGGTGGTCATAGGCGAGCCGGGTCACCCCGAGGTCGAGGGCATTCTGGGCCACGCCGGCAATGATGCGCAGGTCGTGAGCTGTGCCGCCGACGCCAACGCTTTGTCGCTCAAGGGCAAGGTGGGTCTGGTTGTGCAGACCACCCAGACCGCGCAGAACCTCGCCGAGGTCGTGGCTGCCATCACCCCGCGCGTACAGGAGCTGCGCGTGATCAACACCATCTGCGCTGCCACAAGCGAGCGCCAGCAGGCAGCAGCATCACTTGCCAAACGCTGTGATTGCATGGTCGTCGTGGGTGGCAAGAACTCGGGCAACACCCGCCGCCTGGCTCAGATTTGCGCAGACGCCTGCGAGCACACGCATCACATCGAGGAAGCTTCCGAGCTTCTGGCCGCGTGGTTTACCGACGCTCATCACATCGGCATCACCGCTGGAGCCTCCACCCCGCAAGAACACATCGAGCGCGCCGTCGAGCGCATCAAGGAGCTTTGCCGCTAACCATGGACCAGACCGTACCCGCATACGCCGCCGAGGTGGCCGATTACGGGCGCAGCCGCGACCCCGAGCCGGGTGAGGGCGCGCTCGTAAAGAACGTGCGTCCCGAATCGCCCGCGTGGGATGTGGGTATCGAGCCGGGCATGCGCGTGCTCACGGTCAACGGTGAGCAGCTTACCGACATGATTGTGTGGCTCTGGGAGGCCGACGATGATACCGTCGACCTGGAGGTTTTCGATCCGCGCGACAACACCGTCACCTCCGTCGAGCTCGACCGCTTTCCCGGCGAGGATTGGGGTTTGGAGTTCGATGGCCCCATCTTCGACGGCATGCGCACCTGCGTAAACGCCTGCGTGTTCTGCTTTATGACGATGCTCCCCAAGGGCGGCCGCTCCACGCTCTATATTCGCGATGACGACTATCGCCTAAGCTTTTTGCAGGGCAACTTCGTCACGCTCACGAACCTCACCGACGAAGATGTTCAAAACGTCATCCAACGCAACATGAGTCCCATGAACGTGTCGGTCCATGCCGTGAGCCCCGACGTCCGCCGCCGCATGATGGGCCGCAACGCCCAGCGAGGCATGGACGTGCTCGAAGCCATCATGGCCGCCGGCATCGAGATTCACGCGCAGATCGTGTTGTGCCCCGGCATGAACGACGGCGAGGAGCTGGAAAAGACTTTGCGCTTTTGCGAGGAGCACGAGCAAATCACCAGCCTGGGCATTGTGCCGCTCGGTTTTACCAAGCATCAGAACCGTTTTAGCTGGTCCTACAGCGACAAACCCGAGCTAGCGCGCGAGACCATTGCCATGATCCGACCGTTCCAGGACCGTGCCTTCGAGCGCTTTGGCCGCCACACCTTCCAGATGAGCGACGAGTTCTACTTGGATGCCGGCATCGAGCCGCCCGAGGCGGACTTTTACGACGGCTACCCGCAGTACTACGACGGCATCGGTATGATCCGCTCCTATCTGGACGAGACCGACGACGTGCTTGCCGCCGACGCCGAGCGTCTGGCCCGCGTCCGCGAGGGAATCGCCGCCCGCAGCCAGCGCCTGCTGTGCCTTTCGGGCGCCAGCGCGCGCGACACCGTGGCGCGCTTTGTGGAGTCGCCGTATGGTCTCGCCGGCACCGTCACAGCCATCAAGAACCGCTACTTTGGCGGCAACGTGGACGTGACCGGCCTCATCGTCGCGTGTGACATTCTGGAGCAGCTGCCCCAAGATCTGTCGGGGGTTATGCTCTTTGTGCCTAAGCTCATGTTCAACGCTGACGGCATGACGCTTGACGAGTATCATCGTGACGATTTACTCGCAAGCCTTACCAGTCGCGGTGCCGAGGTTCATGTGGTGTCGACCATGCCGCATGAGCTGCTCGATACCCTGGAGCACATCCTTGGCATTGTGCCTGCCGACTCTACTAATTCCGCTGACCCTACCCATTAAAGGAGAGCAGATGAAACCTATCGTCGCCGTCGTCGGACGCCCCAACGTGGGCAAGTCCACGCTCGTCAACCGCCTGGCCCAGACCTCGGACGCCATCGTCCACGAGTCTCGCGGCGTCACGCGCGACCGCTCGTACCACACGGCCGATTGGAACGGCCGCGAGTTCACCATTGTCGACACGGGCGGCATCGAGCCGCTCAAGAGCGATGACGTGTTTGCCACGTCCATCCGCGACCAGGCGCTCGCAGCCGCCGAGGAAGCCGCCGTCATCCTGTTTGTGGTCGACGGCCGCACCGGCGTCACCGAGGAGGACGAGTCGGTCGCCCGCATGCTCAAGCGCTGCGACAAGCCGGTCTTTTTGCTGGTGAACAAGCTCGACAACCCCGACCGCGAGAATGACAACATCTGGGAGTTCTATTCGCTCGGCATCGGCGAGCCCACGCCGCTCTCGGCCCTGCACGGGCATGGCACGGGCGACCTGCTCGACGACATCGTGGCCCTGTTGCCCGAGGAGGAGGACGAGGTCGCCGACGAGTTCCCCGATGCGCTGAACGTGGCCATCATCGGCCGTCCCAACGCCGGTAAGTCGTCGCTGTTCAACCGCATCCTGGGCGCCGACCGCTCTATCGTGTCCAACATTGCCGGCACCACGCGCGATGCCATCGACACGGTCGTGGAGCGCAACGGCAAGCACTACCGCATGGTCGACACCGCGGGCATTCGCAAGAAGAGCACCGTGTACGAGAACATCGAGTACTACTCCATGGTCCGCGGCCTGCGCGCCATCGACCGCGCCGACGTGGCGCTGCTCGTCGTCGACGCCTCCGTGGGCGTTACCGAGCAGGACCAGAAGGTCATGGGTCTTGCCATCGAGCGCGGCTGCGCCATCGTGGTGCTGCTCAACAAGTGGGACCTGCTCGACGATGACCGCAAGCGCGAGGCCTGCATGGAGACCGTCGACCGCCGTCTGGGCGTCATGGCTCCCTGGGCCCAGTACCTGCGCATCTCGGCCCTGACCGGCCGTAGCGTCGAGAAGATCTGGTCGAT
>CABUVC010000130.1 GCA_902494855.1 uncultured Collinsella sp. | reverse complement strand
GGTAATCGGCAATACGCGAGCGAGCTCCGCCACGACCGGAGCCGTCGCGGTAGCCGTTGCCGCCATGACAACGGGGTCGCCTAGGACTTTGAGAATATCGGGCATGTCGAGGTATGCGCTCCGGTCGCCGCCCTTGGCAAGACCGGCATGATGCGCCTCGTCAATAACGACAAATCCGATACGCCCCGAGCGCGCAAAGCGGTCGCGGTGAATGGACAGGAACTCGGGCGTCGTGAGCACGATGCCGGTGCGGCCCGAAGCCAGGCCGGCAAACACGTCATCGCGCGCTGCTTCCACGGTCTCGCCGGTCAACACGCCCACGCCAATCCCAAGCGCAGCCATCGTCGATGAGAGGTGATAGGCCTGGTCGGCAACGAGCGCACGCAGCGGATAGACAAAGATGCTCGCACGCCCACGAAGGACCGCCTCGCGCGCGGCGTGCACATGGAAGATAAGAGACTTGCCGCGCCCCGTTCCCATAACGGCCAGAACACTTTGGTGATCGGCCAGGGCATCGAGTGCCTCGACCTGCGCGCGATGTGGCTGGTTCGAGCCGATAAAGCTATGGATAAGCGAGCGCGTGAGCTCGGTATAGGAAAGCTGGGCGAGCGTCTCGCGCTTACGCGACTCCAGGCGCAGGCCGGAATCCGCCGGCTGCACGCCACGACGAAGCTCGCATGCCGGATCGTCGATGCTGGGCAGCGTGGTATCGCGGACCAGAACATCCTTGATCATGAGCTTGGGCTTCACACGACCCTGCCAATGCTCGGCAACGGCCTCGAACACCAAATCGACAGCGCTATCGCAGTTGATGAGCTTATCGATTTGCGGTACACGAAACATGATGGCCGGCACACTCGCGGCGCCATCCGTCGCCACGAAGCGCATGTGCTCGCCGGTCTTACCCACCACGGCGCGATCACACATCGTCACGCCCTCGGCAGCCAGCAGCGGCACCTTATTACCCTGGCCAAACGGCTCAAGGCGGGAAATCTGCTCGATGGTCTCGATATTTAGCTCGGAGAGGTCAACGGTGGCGGCAACCTCGTCAGTGTCCTCAAAGTCCTCGGCGGGAAGCTCCGATAGCACGGCCGAAAGGCGACGGCGGAACTCGTCGAGCTTGGATGCCTCGATAGTCACACCCACCGCACCGGCATGTCCGCCGCGACGAATCATCAGGTCGGAACAGCGCTCGATGGCGTCAAACAGGTTAACTTTGCCCACCGAGCGACCAGAGCCGCGCGCGATACCGTCCTCGATCGAGAACAGCAGCGCCGGCACGTGGTAGCGGTTGGTCAGACGGCTTGCCACGATGCCCTTGACGCCCTCGTGCCAGCCTTCGCCGCCCACGACGATCGCGCGTCCGCCGTCATAGGTCTCCTCGACCTTTGCCATGGCATCGCGCGTGAGCTCCGCCTCGATCTCACGGCGCTGGCGGTTGATTTCCTCGAGCTCAGCCGCCAGTGCGCTTGCTTCGATGGGATCGCGGGCAAGCAGCAGGTCGAGCGCCAGCTTGGGATCGGCCATGCGACCGGCAGCGTTTAAGCGAGGAATGAGCGAGAATGACAGGCCATCCGCCGTAATGCTCGAAAGGTCCGCCTTGGCGAGCGCGGCAAGCGCGATATAGCCGGGGCGAGCGGTTACGCGCATCTGCTGGATGCCCTCGGCAACCAGCGCGCGGTTCTCGGGCGTGAGCGGCATCATGTCGGACACGGTGCCCAGCGCCGCGACCTCGATTAGCGAACGCCAATACGACGGCTTGCCCAGGCGCTCACCCAGGACTTGCACCAGCTTGAGCGCCACACCAGCACCGGCAAGCTCACGCGAGGGGCCCTCGTCCTCGAGCTTGGGGTCAGTCAGGGGCACACCCTGCGGCACCTGGTCGGAGGGCTCGTGATGGTCCGTGACCACCAAATCGATCCCCAGACTCTCCAGATAGGAGACCTCTTCCTTGGCAGCAATACCGTTATCGACGGTCACAATCAGGTTGGGTTGAGCGAGCTCGTTGACGCGGTCGAGCGCCGCACGCGACAGGCCGTAGCCCTCGTCAAAGCGGTGCGGAATAAACGGCGTGACGTTGGCGCCAAACGAACGTAGCGCCTCGGTCAACAGACAAGTCGACGTAATGCCGTCGACGTCAAAATCGCCAAAGACGGCGATACGCTCGTGGCTGCGAATAGCACGCTCAACGCGGTCGGCAACGACCGACATGCCCGGAATAACGAGTGGGTCCGCCCAGTCGCGATCGAGCGAAGGCGTCAAAAACAATTGGCCCTCTTTGATGGAGCCAATGCCGTGCGCGACCATAATGCGCGCCACCAGCCTGGGAATGCCCAGACCAGCCGAAAGCTCCTTTTCGAGCTCGGGGTTTTGCTGAGCGACCGCCCAGCGATGCGTCGTCTTAAGCGATGACATAGGCACCCACCCCCGATAGGGGCAGGTCGCCGCGATACCTCTCACGGTTCATAGCGATGAGTCCTCTGTGTATGCCCGCTTCGGCAGGCAGATCTGTTGAACGGATTTATTATACCGTGCAGCGCGGACGCAAATCGCCGCAGCACGCCGCGGTTTCGGTAAACGATGCCGGTAATACCCTCGAAATAATCGAGCGTTTCTGACGCACGGACACATGTGAGCGTCTAGCATATCCAGTCAAAACGGATTCACGAGCAAAGGGAGTCACAAGAGCATATGAAGCAATGGGTTGGACTGGGCAAGTTTCTCGCGGGGCACATGCAAATCATCGTTCCGACTTGCGTGGCGCTCGGCGTGCTCTTTCCTCAACAGATCGGCGTTCTCAAGCCCATCGTTCCCACCTTGTTTGCCTTTATGACGTTCCAAGGTGCGCTCAGCAACACCTTCCACCAGGTAGCCGAGGTGTTCCACCGTCCGCTGCACCTGATTGTGGCATTGTTGGTCTCGGCGGCGCTTATTCCCATCGCGGCCTATGCCATGGGATCGTTGTTCTTTGGTTCCAACCCCAACCTTGTCTGCGGCATCGTGCTCGAATACAGTGTGCCCGTGGCAGTCACCGCTTTTATGTGGATCAGCATGTTCGGCGGCAACGGCCCGCTCGCGCTCACCATCATCCTGACGTCCTCGGTCATCTCCCCTGTGACGATTCCGCTTACGCTCAAGCTCCTGCTAGGCGCCACCGTCTCGATCGACGTGCCGAGTATGATGCAGAACATGGCCTTTATGATCGCCATCCCCGCCGTTCTCGGCATCGTGATCAACGAGCTCACGCGCGGATGGGGGCACGAAAAACTCTCCCCCGCGCTCTCGCCCGCCTGCAAGTTCATGATGATGGGCGTTATCGCCTCCAACTCCACCGCCATGAGCGAGTACGTGCTGCACATGAACGCGGTGCGCTTGGAAGTCGCCCTCTTTATTTTGGTCTTCGCCATCAGCGGCTTTGTCGTCGGCATTCTGGTCGCCCGCGCGCTGCATCTGCCATATAGCGAAACGACCACCATGTGCTTTACCTGCGGCATGCGCAATATCTCTTCGGGCGCCGTCATCGCCACGCAATACTTTCCGGGCGAAGTTGTGTTTCCCGTCATGTGTGGAACGTTGTTTCAGCAGGTGCTCGCCTCGCTTATCGGGCACTTCTTTGAGCGTCTGACCGGCGAGGAGCGCGCCGCCCAGCGCAAGCGCGTCGAGGCCGGCCGCGATGCAATGGCGCGCTAAACCGTCCGCAGTGTGCGGGCGCTCACTTTACGATGTGAGCGCCTCCAGATGTGCGCGGAGTCGCTCCGCATCGACATCGAGCGTGGTCTCAGCATTGACCTGAGCCAGCCGATACCCGACAAAGTAGGGTGAAACCACCCAACGTGGAAGCACCTTGGCAATGGTTCGGTCGCTCATGTGATAGAAGAACAGGTTGTACGACTCTGCACGACCGCCATGGTGCTCGTGCAAGATATA
Source organism: uncultured Collinsella sp. (assembly GCA_902494855.1). Taxonomy (GTDB): domain Bacteria; phylum Actinomycetota; class Coriobacteriia; order Coriobacteriales; family Coriobacteriaceae; genus Collinsella. Next base: position 927 of record CABUVC010000130.1, on the reverse strand, counting down.
GCGCAGAGCTATCTGGATTGCATCGGCGAAGAGGTCCGTCTCGGCTTGGTCTCTCGTGTCATCGCTGGCGGCGATTCCCTGCGGGGCTGAAACGTTGATCTCAAAGAACCCCATGATCGGTTCGGTTGAGATATTGACCGAGATCCTCCCCTGTTGCCAGACATTGATGCCTTCGAAATTGGCAGAAGTCAGCGAAGTGTAGCCGTCTTCCTGCTCCAAACCCACAATCTGCATGTGCGGATGCACGAGACTACCGCCCGAGAGCGGACCCTTGTTCTTGTACATGAGCACGCTTCGATACTGCTGTGAATCGATCATCTGCTGCCAGCAACCCAGGGCAAACCGCATCACATGGTGGAGTTCATCCGGCTCGTAGGTCACCAGGTCGGCATCGTGATCGGCCGACTCGATCAGCACGGTTTGACGGGTGGCGCGCAGGGTCTTGAACTTATTCTCGAGCCAAATGCAATCGCCATCACGGCGAATGATGTCGGTGAGCCCTTCTGTATCGCAAAAAGGGCACGCGGTGCCGGGACGACGGTTGTCGTCGGGCTTACCGTTCGCCTGCTGAACGTCAAATACCAGCGCCACGGGTTATACCTCCAGCGGCACAATCTTGGTGCCATGGAGCTCGGAGACGCCCAGTGCCGCCGCCACGGTATCGCGGTTGGCCGTGGAAATGCCGCCGCCGGGAAGGATGGTCAGGCGGTCTCCCGCACACTCGATAAGACGCAACAGATGCTCCAGGTTGTCCTCGATCGGCGTGCCGGCGGCACCGCCGTGCGTCAGGATGCGCGTAACGCCGCAATCGGCGAGTGTGTCGACGGCATCGAGTTGAGCCTCGGGCGAGAGCTGGTCAAACGCCATGTGGAAGGTGATGTCGATGGGCTCACGCTTACATTCCTCGGTCGCGCAGCCCGCAGCCAT
>CABUVC010000129.1 GCA_902494855.1 uncultured Collinsella sp. | reverse complement strand
TGCTCGCGGGCAAGCAGCACGACGACCTCTCCCCCATTGTTCGCCACGGCAGACAGCAGCTCGAGTAGACCGTGCGTAAACGACGTGGTACCGCGCACGCATACGGCGCGGGCGCACGCCGGCAGGCTATCGGCCAGGGCACCGGCCATAGTGTCGGCTGCCTCGCAGGGCTCGACCATATCTCGACGGTCCAAACCGCCCGCGTAGGCACGCAAAAGCTCAAACACACGAGCCTCGGCATCGCTTTTTGGCTCAGGCTGGCAATTGTTGCCACCGCATCGCTCGGCCGTCGTCCCCGCCACACCCGGCAGCACATCGCGGGCCATGCGCGCGAGCATGCGCACCGTGCCCTGGCTACGCGAAAGCGGCTGCAGGTCGGCATCGTCGCGGCGGGCAATCATATCCGAAAACAGCATCTGACGTTGCAGGTTGTCGACGAAACCGCGCCCGTCGCCCAAAAGCTCCCAAAGCGAGCGAAGCCACGATGCGGGTGTCTTGTAGTCGATACCCAGCGAAATGCCGGCTTCCGCCGCATCATGACGGCACAGATCGAGCTCGGCAAACGTTGGTGCCAGCAACACGGCACGCCCGTGACGGGCAATAAGGTCGGCAAGCAGCGCCGACTCGGCATCGCTCAAATCCGTGCCGGCATTGGTGGTATAGATTCGAACAGGCATGGTCCTCCGCTCAAACCGTTCGCAATAATCAATGCATCCATCCTACCCGCCCAAGCGGACACATTGCCACCGCAGTTCCATCTTTTGGTACAAAGCAACCTGAACCCAACGCACCAGCCGATTGCAGGCATATAAAAACCGCCCCCGGAGGGACGGTTCTTCGTAATTCAATGTTGTCGCTGGCCTACTCGCCATCCTCCAACTTAATGAGGATCTTGCGGTAGCCACCGTACTCGCCGTTCAGCGCCTTTGAAACGCGGCTCACCGTGGTGGACGAAGCGCCGGTACGGGCCTGAACCTCAACATAAGGCTCGCCCTCGTCCAAATAGCGCGCAACCTGCAAACGCTGAGAAAGGTCGCAAATCTCGCGCGGCGTGCAGATATCGGTCAAAAACGCTTGGATATCCTTCTCGTCGTCCAAAAGGCTAAATGCGTGGACCAGCTGCTTGACATCAGGCTTGTCAAACATGTTCTCGATATTCATCGATCACCGCCAAACCCGCCATAAGGCATCGAAGTTGATACTGACATCGGGCATCGTTCGCCCGTAATATGCAATAAAACTATGCATGGGCCTTTTGCCCGTAGCAGTGTAGCACACCACCAAACTAAAGCGACAAGACTCTCTGCCAGCGGCACGTTTTTCAGGACGAACGCCGTTTAGAAACCGAATGCGCACGTAAGCTCCACGAATATTTGAGACAATGGGCGCCCAAACACCGCGGCGCGCCCGCGCAACCATCCAGGTCGCCGCCGTAAGCCGCTTCACGCGACGCCAGCAATCCCGGCGCAAGAAAGGATTCACGCCATGCGCTTTATGCTTAACTGGCTCTTCACCTCGATCGCCATCGCGATCGCCACGTTCCTCGTCCCCGGTATCCAACCCTTCGGCTTTGCCGAGACCTGGGTCTGCTTTGCCTTTGTGGGACTGTTCCTGAACATTGTCGATTCGTTCGTCAAACCGTTCCTGACCGTCATCTCACTGCCGCTCACTATTATTACGCTTGGTGTTTTTCAGCTCGTAGTCAACAGCTTTATGCTCGAGCTGGCCAGCTACCTGTCGGTCAATCTGCTGGGCGCGGGCATCTCCATCGCCAGCTTTGGATCGGCCTTTATGGGCAGTATCCTGGTATCCATCACGCGCAGCATCCTCGACAGCATCGCCGAGGACTAAAACGGCCATTCCGGCCGTGCCCGTCTCAACAGCCCAAAACGAAGGCCGCCCATCGCAAAAATGGGCGGCCTTCTTATTTGTCAAGTCTCAAAGGGCGAGAGAATCTACCATTTCTACCCCGTCCCCAAATGGCAGGTGTGGGTTAGATGACGTAGTCGTAGCCATGGTTGGGAGCGACAAGTTGATCGAGTGTCACACCGTCGAGGTAGTCGTTGATGAGCTTGTCCAGGTTCTTCCACACGTCGAGCGTGGGGCACTCATCCGAGCGTGAGCAGCCCTTGCAGTCGCCATCCAGGCATGCAACCGGTGCCAGACTGCCCTCGGTCAGGCGCAGGATCTCGCCCACCGTGTACTGCTCGGGCGGGCGCGTGAGCACGTAGCCGCCGCCCTTGCCGCGCATGCCCGAAAGCATGTTGGCGCGCACGAGCGTAGCCAAGATGTTCTCGAGATATTTCTCGGAAATCCCCTGTCGCGCCGCGATCTCTTTGAGCGGGATGCGACCGGCCGCCTGGTGCTCGGCCAGATCGACCATAACGCGCAGGGCATATCTGCCCTTTGTAGAAACCAACATGTATAGTGCTGCCTTTCGGTCATTTAGTCCGTAGAAATTCTAGCCGAAAAATTGGTTTTGAAAATACCCGTTCCGGTCAAGATGGTTAATCAGCTTGTAATAATCTTCTATTTCCTATTGCATTACTAGGCTTTAGTGTCTAGTATGCTTCCCAACAGCTAAACGAACAACCTATAAGGTTTATGGGTTTAGCTGCTACACGCACCGTGAAACCACACGGCAACCAGCAACTTGAACACTTTGGAGGTTCACCATGAGCAAGGTTTACACGTCCATCGATCAGCTTATCGGCCACACCCCGCTCCTGGAGCTCACTCACTTTGAGGCCGACGAGGACCTCAAGGCTCGTGTGCTCGTCAAACTCGAATACTTCAACCCCGCCGGGTCAGTTAAAGACCGCGTCGCCAAGAACATGATTGACGAGGCCGAGAAGGCAGGCAAGCTCGTGCGCGGCGGCGACTACACCATCATCGAGCCCACGAGCGGCAACACCGGCGTCGGCATCGCCTCGGTGGCGGCCGCCCGCGGCTACAAGGTGATCATCACCATGCCCGAGACCATGTCCGTCGAGCGCCGCAAGCTGATGCAGGCATACGGTGCGCAGCTCGTGCTCACCGACGGCTCCAAGGGCATGAAGGGCGCTATCGCCAAGGCAGAGGAACTGCAGAAGGAGACTCCCAACAGCATCATCGCCGGCCAGTTTGTGAACCCCGCCAACCCCGCCATCCACAAGGCCACGACCGGCCCCGAGATCTGGGACGACACCGACGGCAAGGTCGACATCTTCGTCGCCGGCGTCGGCACCGGTGGTACCGTGACCGGCGTGGGCGAGTTCCTCAAGGAGCAGAACCCCGAGATTAAGGTCGTCGCCGTCGAGCCCGCCACCTCCCCGGTGCTCTCCAAGGGCCAGGCCGGCCCGCACAAGATCCAGGGCATCGGCGCCGGCTTTGTGCCCGACGTCCTCGACACCCGGGTCTACGACGAGATCATCCCCGTCGAGAACGACGACGCCTTTGCCACCGGCCGCGCCGTGGGCCACAAGGAGGGTGTGCTCGTGGGCATTTCGTCCGGTGCCGCCGTGTGGGCCGCGCTGCAGCTGGCCAAGCGCCCCGAAAACGAGGGCAAGACCATCGTGGCCCTGCTTGCCGACACCGGCGAGCGCTACCTGTCCACGGCACTGTTCCAGGACTAAGGGCCCGTCACTTGTCGATAGGCCCATGGCATGCCGGCCTATCCTCTCTTCTGGCTGCCTGAGCTCATCTCGTTAGGGTGTCCCACGAGACGTCCGAACTTGCTACAATGTCTGCGGCGCGGAACCAGCCTCCCGCGCCGCTTTTCTTTTTTGGCCACATGCCACCAAGGAGAACCTCCCCATGCACAACAAGCGCGTGCTCGTCGCCATGAGCGGCGGCGTCGATTCTAGCGTGACCGCGTACCTGCTCAAAAGCCAGGGCTACGAATGCGTCGGCGCCACCATGCGCCTCACCTGCCCCGCGCCCGATCCCGTCACGGGCATGAGTAAGGTCGACCGCGACATCGCCGATGCAAAGGCTGTCGCCGAGTGCCTGGGGATGCCCCACCATGTGCTCGACCTGCAGCAGGCCTTCGACCGCAACGTTATCGAGCGCTTCGTGACCGCCTATCAGGAGGGGCTGACGCCCAACCCATGCATCATCTGCAACCGCCACATTAAGTTTGGCGCATTGCTGGATGCGGCGCTGGATATGGGCTGCGACTACATCGCAACGGGTCATTACGCCAAAACAAGCCAGACAGTAGACGGCACCTGGCAGCTGCATCGCGGCGAAGATCCCAAAAAGGACCAGAGCTACTTTTTATATTCGCTTACGCAGGAGCGCCTGGCGCACACGATCTTTCCGCTGGCAGGCCTAGACAAAGAGCGCGACGTGCGCCGCATAGCCGCCGAGCAAGGCTTTACCAACGCCCAGAAGGCCGAAAGCGAGGACATCTGCTTTATTCCAGACGGTGACTACGCGGGCTATATCGAGCGCCGCTGCGGACATCCCGCTGCACCGGGCGACATTGTGTGGCGCGACGGCAGCGTGGTCGGACGCCATAACGGCGCGTTGCGCTATACCATCGGCCAGCGCAAGGGCTTGGGCGTCGCGATGGCGCATCCCGTGTATGTGACGGGCGTCGATGCCGCCAACAACACCGTGCATCTGGGCGAGGCCGAGGACCTAACGGCCACAGCACTCACGGCCGACGACTGGATCTGGAGCGCGCCGGCAGAGCGCATGGAGGCCGAGCTGGATGCCGGCGGCATTCGCGTAGGCGCCAAATACCGCTACCGTCAGAAAGACCAGGCAGCGACCCTTACGCGTGACGAAGACGGGCAAATGCTGCTAACTTTTGACGAGCCGCAACGAGCCATCGCCCCCGGACAGGCCGTTGTGGTCTACCGCGGCGACATCGTCTTCGGCGGGGGCACCGTG
>CABUVC010000128.1 GCA_902494855.1 uncultured Collinsella sp. | reverse complement strand
CCTCCGATGGCAGGAGAACACGCCGCGCGGACGCAAACGTAAGACCATGACGGTATACGGCACCTATCGCGAGGCATGCGCCGAACTCGACCGCATCCACGTCGAGCGTGCCGATGACAAGCCGGTGCCGACCATCGCCCAGGCATACGGCACATGGCTCGAGCCGACCATGGCGGCACAGGTCGCGGCGGGCACGCTCGCGCCGAACACCCGCAGCCTCGTCACAAGGTCGTGGCCGAACTATGTCGGCCCCGCTGGGGCTCGATGCCGGTCGACCAGCTGCGCCCCGTGCACCTGCAGGAATGACTCCTGACTCTCCCCGCAGCAACGGCAGACACTGCGCTACTCACCCTGCGCAAGATTTACGGAACCGTGTCGGGCTTTGTCGTGCTGCCCATCGACCCATTTGCCGCAACTGTGAAATACACCATGCCCACCCGCAAGACGCGCGAGCGCTCCAAGCGCCTGTATACGCTTGCCGAGGTAAGGGACATTCTGGGACGCCTGCGCGGAACCTCGCTCGAGGCGCCGTTCATCATAGCGTGCTTTGGCTCATACCGGTCGGGTGAGCCGCTGGGCATCTGCACCGACGAGTTTCTGCCGTTTGCGATGGAATCCACAACGCTCGCAACGGTCGACCTCGTGCGCGAGACGGAGCAAGCAGGCATCGAGCCCACGGCGGACGGCGTACTCAAGACGCGGAAGTCCATACGCACAGTCGTGGTGCTGCCGGATGCCGCCGGGCGCCTGCTCGAAATTGCAGACGAGCGCCGCGCGGCAGGCTCCGAGTGGCTAGCAGATCGCGGGGACGGACTGCCCATGAACCGAGGGATGTGCGATCATAGATGGAAGAAGTGGTGCGCAGCCGAGGGTATCGAACACATCCCGTGGTCGAACCTTCGCAACTCGTGGCGAACCATCTGCGAGATGGAGCTGCACATGCCCTGGGACCTCATGGAAATGCTCATGGGACACTCCCCGCCGGGCGTGTCGGGGCGACATTATATTCGTCCCTCCCGTGAGCAGGTGGCGCGTTCCGTTTGCGACGCACTTGGGATAAATTGGGATATTTCCCAACAAACCAGCAGGTAAAACGGGCGCGGTTAATAGTGGCAGATTTAGATGAACCAATCAGTCGATTTCGAATGTCTAAATCTGTAACAGTTAGACCTGTTTATGCTGAGTCTCTGTTACAGATTGAGACATTCTTCCTGGACGTTATCCTTTGTCTCAATCAGTAACAGTTAGCTGATGATTTGGGTTGTAGATGTTACAGATCAAGACAAACCTTCCGGCGGATTTTGAATGTCACGATCTGTAACAGTAAGAGTGGTTTGGGGGTCCAAGATGTTACAGATTGAGACATTTGCCATGTGGGTCCTCCGTTCGTCTCGATCCATAACACCTAGACCTGGATTCCGCTCCCACTTGTTACAGATTGAGATGTTTGTGTCCGCGCCGGCCCCGTACCCAGCCGTAGTCCCATATAAACAAACCCCGTGGTAAACTTGACCGTACTGTTAATATTCCGAAAGGTACCCGTAATGTCCAAGTACATCTCCGAGCTCATGTCGCCGCAGCTTATGGGCGTCGTCTATGCCTTTGTTGGCTTTATCATCGCCCTGTATGTGCTGTCGGTCGTCTATGTGTTCATCGACGCTCGCCGCCGCGGCGCCAGCGCCTACGTGGCATGGGGCATCATCGCCCTTATCCCGTTTGTAGGCCTCATTGCCTACCTGGTCCTGCGCCCGCACTCCTACGCGTCCGACCGCGAGGAGCAGGAGCTGGACATGGCCCTGCGCGAGCGCCAGCTTGCCCAGTACGGCACCTGCCCGCAGTGCGGCGCGCCCATCGAGAAGGACTTCGTCGTCTGCCCGGTGTGCGACACCCAGGTTCGCAACGTATGCCCCAGCTGCCATCGCCCGCTCGATGCGCACTGGAAGGTCTGCCCCTACTGCCGAACTCGCATTCAGTAACGCGTCCATCGCCGGGCCGGCCGCAAGCCACGGACACGCTGTAAGCCACGCGCGCCCCGCAGTCCCACCCCACACGATGAAGCATGCGTAGAAAATCGCCCGCCGTGCCATTAAGGTGCGGCGGGCGCTTGTATACCAAGGCAACCTGCCTATAATGATGCAAGTCAAAAACGCCGAGCGCATCGCACGCACTTGCATCAGGCATCCGAGAGGAGAAAACATACCCATGAAGGCACTCTACAATAACGGTTCGGTGGCCGAGCTCCCGCAGGACGAGGTCACGCACGTCATCCGCCACTCTGCCGCGCACATCATGGCGCAGGCCATCAAGCGCCTGTACCCCCAGGCCGACTTTGCCTACGGTCCCGCGACCGACAACGGCTTCTACTACGACGTCGACCTGCCCGAGGGCGTCAAGATCAGCGAGGACGACTTCCCCGCGATCGAGGCCGAGATGAAAAAGATCGTCAAGGAGAACCTCAAGTTCTCCGTGTACGAGAAGCCCCGCGCCGAGGCCATCGCCCTTATGGAGGAGCGCGGCGAGAAGTACAAGGTCGAGCACATCGGCGACCTGGACGACGACGCCCGCATCACCTTCTACCAGCAGGGCGACTACATCGACATGTGTGTCGGCCCTCACATCTGCTACACCAAGGCGCTCAAGGCCTTTAAGCTCACCGGCGTCTCGGGCGCCTACTGGAAGGGTGACAAGGACAACAAGATGCTCACCCGCATCAACGGCGTCGCCTTTGCCACCAAGGAAGAGCTCGACGAGCACATGCACATGCTGGAGGAGGCCAAGAAGCGCGACCACCGCAAGATCGGCCGCGAGATGGACCTCTTTATGATGCGCGACGAGGCCCCCGGCTTCCCGTTCTTCCTGCCCAACGGCATGATCCTTAAGAACACGCTGCTGGACTACTGGCGCGAGATTCACCACAAGGCCGGCTACGTGGAGATCTCCACGCCGCTCATCATGAACAAGCAGCTGTGGAAGACCTCGGGCCACTGGGACCACTACAAGGACAACATGTACTCCACCGTCATCGACGACGAAGAGTACTGCATTAAGCCCATGAACTGCCCGGGCGGCGTGCTGGTGTACGCCTCCAAGCCGCACTCTTACCGCGAGCTGCCCATCCGCGCCGGCGAGATTGGCCTGGTGCACCGCCACGAGCTGCGCGGCGCCCTGCACGGCCTGTTCCGCGTGCGCTGCTTTAACCAGGACGACGCCCACCTGTTTGTGCGTCCCGACCAGCTGACCGACGAGATCGTGGGCGTGGTCAACCTCATCGACTCCGTGTACCAGAAGTTTGGCTTTAAGTACCACGTCGAGCTTTCCACCCGCCCCGAGGACTCCATGGGTTCGGACGAGGACTGGGCGCGCGCCGAGGAGGGCCTGCGCACCGCTCTGGAGAAGCTGGGCATGGACTACGAGGTCAACGAGGGCGACGGCGCCTTCTACGGCCCCAAGATCGACTTCCACCTGGAGGACTCGCTCGGCCGTACCTGGCAGTGCGGTACCGTTCAGCTCGACTTCCAGATGCCGCTCAACTTTGATCTGGAGTACGTGGACGCCGACGGCACCAAGAAGCGCCCCATCATGCTGCATCGCGTGTGCTTTGGCTCCATCGAGCGCTTCATCGGTATTCTGATTGAGCACTTTGCGGGCAAATTCCCCACCTGGTTGGCTCCCGTGCAGGTCAAGGCGCTTCCCGTCTCTGAGAAGAGCCGCGACTACGCCCACGAGGTTTGCGCCAAGATGGAGGAGGCCGGCATTCGCGTGGTCTGCGACGACCGCGACGAGAAGATCGGCTACAAGATCCGCGAGGCCCGCAGCATCGACCGCGTGCCCTACATGCTCATCCTGGGCGAGAAGGAGGTCGAGGCCGGCAATATCTCCGTCCGCGATCGTTCCAACGAGACCGTTCAGATGAGCGTTGACGAGTTTGTGGCCAAGGTGCTCGAGGAGATCAAGACTCGCGCCTAAGGCAAACTGCACAACAATTAACAAAGGCGACCGTCCACACAGGGCGGTCGCCTTTTTTCTTACCAAAATTAGAAAAGCCGCTGGTTGAGCGGCTTTTTTTGTTGCACAAAAAGGTACAGGTTTTTGTATCTTTCGACAAACGACATTATACGAGCAATTAATCAGCGTTTGCCCAGATTACGCAAAATGTACTGCTAGTAGGTACATCTCCATACCCCTCTATAAAAACCTGTACTTTTGCGACTGCGCCTAGCTGCGAGCGAGAAGCCTGTTCTAAACGCCCCTGCATTTGCGTGCATCGCAAAGCCAAAAGAGGGGGCGAGAACATGGAACAGACGGCACGGCGCCAAGATCAGCTGCCGGGCGCATTTAACGGCGCCACTATCAACAGCCAGCACGGCCGCGTCCGCTGGTATCTGGTCCACACTCCCCATGGAAAAGAGCGCGAGACCTGCGAAAAGGTTCGCCGCATTATCCCGCACAACCTGATGCAGGACGCTTTTGTGATGCAAAAGGAGTTTTGGTTTAAGCGGGACGGCGCCTGGTCGCTTCAAACCAAACCCATGTACAAGGAATACTTCTTCGTCGCCACGCGCGATGTCGCCATGCTCGACAAGGCTTTGGCCCAGTTGAGCTTTGGCTGCCGTATCGCTGGCAGTAGGGAGCGGGCGTACATGCCCATGCCGGACGACGCACAGGACTGGTACCGCAGCGTTCTGGACGACGACGGCGTGGTGCGCAACAGCGTCGCGCGCATAGAAGACGGCGTGTTGCACATAGAACAGGGGCCCTTGGTGGGGCAAGAGGCCCGTGTAAAGAAGATAGACCGTCATAAACGCTGGTGCCTGGTAGACGTGGGCGAGGGTGACTCCACATTTAGGGAGCTGCTTCCGTTAGACGTGCCCAGCAAAACGTAAGGGAGACGTTGCGCCGGCAAATTACTTGATTTTGGAT